>CAZORO010000241.1:0-8037 GCA_964581845.1 uncultured bacterium | reverse complement strand
CAGATCAACCCGCTGGCCGAGCTGACCCATAAACGGCGCTTGTCGGCTCTCGGACCTGGTGGCCTCACCCGCGAGCGGGCGGGCTTCGAGGTCCGCGATGTTCACCATACACACTATGGACGCATCTGCCCGATCGAAACACCTGAAGGTCCGAACATCGGGCTGATCTCCTCACTCTCCACCTATGCACGTATTAATGATGTCGGATTCATCGAGACCCCCTACCGCAAGGTGGAACAGGGACAAGTCACCAATGACATCCTTTATCTTGAGGCACTGGATGAGGATGCCTGCGTGATCGCCCAGGCGAATGTCAGCGTCGATGAGACCAATCATTTTATGGAGGATCAGATCTCGGTCCGTTCACGCAGTGAGTACACTAAGGTCCTCCCGAATGATGTGGACTATATGGATGTGGCGCCAATGCAGTTGGTGTCGATTTCAGCCTCATTGATCCCCTTCCTGGAGCATGATGATGCCAACCGGGCGCTCATGGGATCGAACATGCAGCGTCAGGCAGTCCCGCTATTAAGAACCGAAGCTCCTATTATCGGCACCGGGGTTGAGAAAAAGGCCGCCATGGATTCCGGTATCGTCGTCCGCGCACGCAGGCCAGGAAAAGTGACACGCGTCACCGCCGACCGCATCGAAGTCCGTCCGGAAATACGCGGCAAGGATCAGTGGTGGGACTGGGATGAGTATGACTTTTCCTCCTCTCAGGCATCAGACTTCCTGGAGGGAATCGATGTCTATCGTTTATCCAAGTTTCTTCGTTCAAACCAGAACACAACGGTCAATCAAAAGCCAGTCGTGGCGGTTGGCGAGAAGGTCGAGGTGGGGGATGTCCTCGCGGATGGTCCAGCTACCGACAATGGAGAGCTCGCTCTGGGCAAGAATGTGCTCGTGGCCTTCATGTCGTGGGAGGGTTACAACTTTGAGGACGCAATACTGGTCAGCGAGCGAATCAGCCGTGACCACGTTTTCACTTCAGTGCACATCGAGGAGGCCAAAACCGAGGCGCGCGATACCAAACTGGGTGAGGAGGAAATCACCCGCGATATTCCGAATGTCGGCGAGGAAGCCTTGCGGAACCTGGATGAGAGCGGAATCATCCGTATCGGTGCACCTGTCAAGCCTGGGGATATCCTGGTCGGCAAGATCAGTCCCAAGGGCAAGATCCAGACCTCCAATGTCGAGAAACTCCTGCGCGCGATTTTCGGTAAACGCGCCGAGGATGTGCGCGACATCTCCTTACGCGCCTCACCGGGAACCTATGGCACCGTTGTGGATGTGAAGGTGTTCTCAAGGAAAATGCGTGGAGGCTCGGGGTCCCGTCAGGAGGAAGAGCAGACCATCAATCGCCTTAACCGGGAGCGCGATAGCCTGTTGGCCCGCCTGCATCAGCAATGGGAAGCGGCCATCCGTGAGTTCGTCAAGGATGAGGAACTGACGGGTGATCTGGCCCACCCGGAGACAGGAAGCGTTCTGTTGAAAACTGGAACAACTTTGAACGAAGCCAACCTGAAGAAGATCCAGGATGTACCTCTGGCCGATGCGGAAATCCCGATCGAGAAGGAAACCGATCTGTCACGGTTGAATCGCCAATTCCATCACCGCCGGGAGGAGATCGACCAGGAGTACGACAAGCAGATCGACTACATCAAAACCGGCGACAACCTGCCCCCCGGGGTCATCAAGATGGTGAAGGTGTACATCGCCAAAAAGAAGAAACTTTCGGTTGGTGACAAAATGGCTGGGCGTCACGGGAACAAGGGTGTGGTTTCCCGCGTGCTTCCCATGGAAGACATGCCACATCTGGAGGATGGAACCCCGGTTGATATTGTGCTGAATCCGCTGGGTGTTCCCTCACGCATGAATGTCGGCCAGATACTTGAAACCCACCTTGGCTGGGCGGCGCGTATCCTCAGCAAGCCCATCGAGTCGCCCGTTTTCGATGGAGCCAAGGAGGGAGAGATCCTTGCTGAACTCCGTTTAGCCGAGGCGCTGGCCATGGCCGCCAACTACCTCGGGGAAGATGACCCCATCCTGGGCCACTCGGCCCTGCTGGCGGGCGCCCAGACAGTCCGCGCGATGGAGGAATATAAAGGCCAAATCAATCCCAACAAACAGGAGGAGTTCAGTGAATGGTTCGAGTGCGCCGGTGTTTTGTTGAAAGCTCTTGCAGCCACTCACCAGCTTCGCCGCGCCGGCCGTTTACTGCAGGATTGCGTGGCATGTATATTGGGAACCGGTTTGAGCTTTGACAGAGAACAAGTCTCTGGCCGGGATGAGACCAAGCGTCTGGCTCCATTCATGGAGAACCTGGCCAATTCCCTGAATCTCTGGAAAGAGGTACTCGATCTATGGTCAGCCTATGCCAGCAAAAGCGAATCGGAAGGTTTGAATACCCGTGTCACCAAGATCAAGGACCTAGTTGGAGAGGTCCAAGCAGATGAGAACAGCCTTTCGATTTCCCAGATTGAGGGGATCGCCAAGACTCTCTTCAAGGCCGAGGAACAGCTCTTGAAGATGGTCCCACTCCCCAGCGCGGAGGAAATTGCATATCTCCTGGGTAATGATAATGATGTGGCCACCCAGGAAATCCGTGGTCAAGTGCTTCGTCAACTGGTCAAGCTCTTGTCTTCAGGAGAATACCGTGAGGCCAAACGTTTCTCTCAGTGCAACGGACTGGCGCGGACCGCTGTTCCCAGCGAGCTCCAGAAGGTCCGGTTGATTGATGGAAAGACAGGCGAGTATTTTGAGCGTGAAACCACTGTCGGGTTCATCTACATGATGAAACTCAACCACCTGGTGGATGACAAGATTCATGCACGCTCAATTGGTCCTTACAGCTTAGTCACCCAGCAACCGCTGGGTGGCAAGGCGCAATTCGGCGGCCAGCGTCTGGGCGAGATGGAGGTATGGGCGCTGGAGGCTTATGGCGCCGCGCACATCCTGCAGGAGCTGTTGACAGTCAAATCGGATGATACCGTGGGCCGGAACCGCATCTATGAAGCCATTGTCAAAGGCGAGGAGGCCCGTCCACCTGGACTGCCCGAATCCTTCTATGTTCTTGTGAAAGAAATCGAGAGCCTGGGGTTGTCGATGGAGCTTCGGGAATCGGAGGGTTCAGACCGGGGTGGACCGGTGGACAGCGACATGAGCCTTTCAACGGTGGCGGAGCCACGCGAGAGCAGCTCATATGACAGATACATCCCCGATATCGTCGGCGAGGAATAGTCCAAGGAGACAATCGATGACCGCTTTATTCCAAACACCCCAACGTCCCCGCCGTGAGGCAGAGATCAAGGATATTAACAAGGTCAAGTCGATCCGTATCGCGCTGGCCTCGCCGGAGGAGATCAAGGGCAAGTCCCATGGCGAGGTCAAGAATCCGGAAACGATCGATTACAAGACCCACAAACCCAAGTTTGATGGGCTTTTCTGCGAGAGAATCTTCGGACCCACCAAGGACTACGAATGCAACTGCGGAAAGTTCCGTGGCATCAAGCACAAGGGTGTGATCTGCGACCGGTGCGGAGTGGAAGTGATCCAGTCCAAGGTCCGCCGCAGCCGTCTCGGCCACATCATGCTCGAAATGCCGGTGGCGCATATCTGGTTCTCCAAGGGCGTACCCAGCCGGATGGCGGCCTTGATCGACATGCACACCAAGGTGATGGAGCAGGTTCTCTATTACGAGAAATACCTGGTCATCGAACCAGGTAACAGCCCCTTCTTGGGCTGGCGTGCCTTACATAATCTCAAGCCACTTGAAGTGCTCTCCGAGGAGGAGCTGCATAACGCTGAGGAGGAATATGGACAAATCGACGCCTGTATGGGCGCCGAAGCGATTAAGCGCGTGCTTGAAAACCTGGATCTGAACGATCTCTGCGTCTCGCTCAAGGATGTGATTCAGAATTCTAAATCCGAGCAAAAGCGGCTGAAGGCGATCAAACGGTTGAAGATCGCCCAAGATTTCATCCGCTCGGGGAATCACCCCGAATGGATGATCCTCGAGATTCTTCCGGTCATCCCTCCTGACCTGCGGCCTTTGGTACCATTGGATGGCGGGCGTTTCGCAACCTCCGACCTGAATGACCTCTACCGCCGCGTGATCAACCGCAACAACCGTCTGCGCCGCTTGAAAGAAGTCCACGCTCCGGAGGTCATCATCCGTAATGAAAAGCGCATGCTCCAGGAGGCGGTGGATGCGCTGCTCGACAATGGCCGCCGTGGACGTCCGGTGAAAGGATCGAACAACCGTCCCCTCAAATCCCTTTCTGACATGCTCAAGGGGAAAGGCGGACGGTTCCGTCAGAACCTGCTGGGTAAGCGTGTCGACTATTCGGGGCGCTCGGTGATCGTGTGCGGCCCCAACCTCAAATTCAATGAGTGCGGAATTCCCAAAAAGATGGCCCTGGAGCTTTTTGAGCCTTTTATCATTCACCATCTCGAGAAGCTCGAGCATGTCAATACGATCCGTAGCGCCAAGCGCATGATCGAGCGTGAGCATCCTGCCGTCTATGATGTGCTTGAAAGGGTGATCAAGGACCATCCGGTCCTGCTCAACCGGGCTCCGACCCTACACCGTCTGGGCATCCAGGCCTTCATGCCCAAACTTGTTGAGGGTAACGCTATCCAGCTGCACCCTCTCACCTGTACTGCCTTTAACGCGGATTTCGATGGTGACCAAATGGCGGTCCATGTACCGCTCTCCCGCGAGGCCCGTGAGGAAGCACGGGTTTTGATGATGTCGAGCCGCAATATTCTCAAGCCCTCCAGTGGTCAACCCATCGCCACACCCAGCCAGGACATCGTTCTGGGTTGTTACTATCTGACCAAGGCCGATCCAACACGCCAGCGTGCCGAACCAAGGAAATTCGGCTCTCCCGAGCACGCGATGCAAGCTTTCGATCATGGGCAAATCACTCTTCAAGAGGAAATCAACGTCCGTTTCACCACTTATCTGGAGTACAAGATCCTTTACGAGGATCCGGAGACTGGGATTCCCGTGGGAATCGAGCTCGGGCCACGCATCTTCATCGCCGAGGAGGCTGAACCTGGTTGTGATCTCGAACCGGGCCAGCAGCCAGATGCCGAGCGTCAACTTATGCTCCAGAAAACCGAATTCGTACGCACCACGGTGGGACGTATTATTTTCAATGAGGTGCTGACTCCCGAGATGCGTTTTGTGAACCAGCTGATGACCAGTAAGAATCTTCAAAAGCTGGTCGGACGCGCTTTCAATGAGATTGGGCTGAAACGAACCGCCGAGATGCTTGACCGGATGAAAGACATCGGTTTCCAGTACGCCAAATATTCCGGCCTTTCAATCGCCCTCTCCGACATGGTGGTTCCAGAATCCAAGCGGGGAATTATTGAAAAGGCCCGTTCACGGGTCTCGGAGATTCAGAAGCAGTTCGACGCTGGTGCAACCACCGAGATCGAGCGTTACAACAAGGTCATTGACTGCTGGATTCAAGCCACGGACCGGATCGCTGACGAGATGATGGAGAGCCTGGAAAAAGACCGATATGGCTTCAATCCACTCTTCATGATGAAGGATTCGGGCGCCCGTGGCAGCCAACAGCAGATCCGTCAGCTTTCGGGAATGCGCGGCTTGATGAACAAGCCCATGAAGAAACTGACCGGCGGTGTCGGAGAAATCATCGAGTCACCCATCGAGTCGAACTTCAAGGAAGGACTCACCGTGCTCGAATACTTTATCTCGACTCACGGGGCCCGTAAGGGGTTGGCGGACACCGCTCTCAAGACCGCCGAAGCGGGCTACTTGACCCGCCGCCTTGTGGATGTGGCCCAGGATGTCATCATCACGGAGGAGGACTGCGGAACAATCTCGGGCATGGATGTTTCGGCGATCAAGGAAGGCGATCAGGTGATTGAGTCTCTCAAGGATCGTATCCTTGGACGTTGTGCTCTTGAGACGATACGTAATCCTCTCCTACCCGACCGGATTCTACTGAACGCGGGCAAGAAGCTTGTTCAAGAGGACATCGACCTGATTTTCTCTTGTGGAAGAGACAACCGGTTCGCCATCACTTCGCTGCTGGTGGCGGATAAGAGCGGCAAAATGACCGCACCACCAGAAACCATTGATTTGACGGGGGTGGATTGGTCAGACCGTGAGATACCCCAAGAACTAACCGAGAGAATGCTCGGAAGGATCTTGCTGGAGGATGTCAAGGACACCTACAACATCCTGGTTCGCGCGGGAGACGAAATTACCGAATCCACCGCCGAGGATATCGAGCGCTGCGGAATCGACCGTGTCAAGATCCGTAGCGCACTCTGTTGTGAGACGGCACGAGGCATCTGCGTGAAATGTTATGGACGCGACTTGGCTCGCGGCCGGATGGTTCAGCTTGGGGAAGCGGTGGGAGTCATCGCGGCCCAATCAATCGGTGAACCAGGCACACAGTTGACTCTGCGAACCTTCCACATCGGAGGTACCGCTTCACGCATCGTTTCTGGCTCGGCCTACTTCGCCAACCTCAAGGAAGGTGAGATGGGCGCCATCCGATACATCAACATGGATGCTGAACAGCAGGGCGATGATATCGTCGCGGTGGGCCGAAATGGCAAGATTATTGTCACTTTCCTGGGACAAAAGGCTCTCGCCGAGGGACGTCTCGAGATCCACTGTGATCAGACCATCGAGGATAAGAACGGACATCTCTGTGTACTCGCCCAGGAGGGCGGAGATATCCATATCGTTGGTAAGAAGAAGGAAGTTCTTCAGAAGATGAAGCTCCCTTACGGGGTTCGTCTCGAAGCGGGACTGAGGAACAAGTCCTCCGTGAAGGCCGGAGACATCCTTTTCCGCCGGGAACCCTGGTACCGCCCGCTGATCGCCACCAAGCAAGGGATTGCACGTTTTGTCGAGGTCAACTCGCTGGGCGATCCAGTCACCCTGGCGGGCCGTTCCTTCGGGGAGCATCCATCGATTCAATGTGTCAATCCCAAGAACCGGGAAGAAGTGCTCGAGGAATACCTCCTCACCCCAAGAGCCAAGGTCAACATAAAAGAGGGTGATCCAATCCAACCAGGTGATTTCGTCGCCGAGCTCCCCCTTCCTGTCATTTCCCAGGAGGAAGGGAAGGTCCGGTACTTGGGAATCGCCGAAGGACGTACCATCCAGCAAAGGCTCGATACCACCACCGGCAACCTGACCTCCGTGGTGACCCAGGTGGACGGTCACAATGTTCCACGACTGGCGATCATCGGACGTAAGGGCGAGGTTGTGACCGCCTATCACCTTCCTATTGGTTGCGAGATCCGGGTTAAGGATGGGCAGGATGTGTTCAAGGGAGACATCCTGGCTCAAAGCGAGAACCTTCGCCAAGTGGAGATGATACCAGTTGGCGCATCCTTGCAAGTGAGGGATGGGCAAGTGATCGAGAACACCACGGGACGGAGACCTGTCTTGGCCTCTTGGGACCCCTATCAGGTTCCCATTATCGCCACCAAGTCGGGCCGTGTACGTTATCGCGACATCGAGCTTGGGGTAACCGTCCGTCAGCAACGTGATGTCTCCGAACAACCCGCCGAGAGTGAAGTTGGAGAGGAAGCCGTCCAGCTCATTGTCATGGAGCAGAAGGAAGACAAACACCCCAGCCTGGAGATAGAGACCATTGGAGCTAAAGCCGATGGCACCGTAATTGAGTCCTTGCCGTCTGGCGCGCATATCGTGGTCCGCGATGGGCAAGCGGTTCAAAGAGGCGATACCCTTGCCAAAATCCCCCGCGAGACCTTCAAGTCCCGCGATGTAACCGGTGGTCTTCCACGTGTTGAGGAGATCTTCGAGGCACGCCGTCCGAAGGCCAAGGACCTGGCCATCGTGGCGCGCGTTTCCGGTTGGGTGAAAATCCCACGCCCAGGTTCACATGAGGATGAAGCCCCGATTATCGAGAAACTCGGTAAGAAGAGGAAACGCGGCACCCGTTTGATGGCCATCACGGACAGTGAGGCGAATGTTCTGGAATCTTATGAGGTCGATATCGGAAAACACTTGATCCG
>CAZORO010000240.1:0-8068 GCA_964581845.1 uncultured bacterium | reverse complement strand
TGATTGGCTCAAAACTGAAAGTCACATACTCAGGATCGATCAAGGGATCATAGCCTGGGATCATAAAGGTAGCGGTCTCGAACACCCCCACCGCCGTGCGTTCGACACATTTCACTGTTCCTACGGTGAGTCCGATGAATAGATCCTCAAAAGGAGTCCGGTCGCCGAAGAGGGTTTGGGTCAAGGTCTTGTAGGGAATCTCCAGCCACCCCGTGGTGGCATTTGTCAACCCCCGCCGGAGCTTGTCACGGCTCTGGTAGATTTGCCCCTGCTGACCATTCGGAGCTATTCCACCCGTGACCTGCGCCTGGCAGACCTGAGAAGCGAAGAGAAATGCCAGAACAAGCGGTAGACACTTCATCAAATAGATCTTATCGGCACAACAATTCCTATGCTAAAGGGGAGATCTATATCCATTAATTCCGGTCTGAAAAACACGCATTTACCACCCAAAGTTCAACGTTTAGATAAGAGCGATACAGCCCGATAATCCCTTATGTCAGCAATGGGATGCGGCGGGAAGCACTTCACTTCTCCGCCAATATGGAAGGGCACCAAACAAATACAAGTCGAAGAGGGGGCTCGGCGGCTTTGCTAGCAGGATCCACACGACCCGTCATGGCCAAACAGCAAAGGGAAATCCCGGGGATTGAGACCAGCACTCCCCCGCAATCTTCGCGGTGGTCACCCGGAAAGCAAAGCGTGGTCTTTCTTGTCCGTTCCGATGTCAAGAAAGAACTCGAACGAGGGAAAAATAAGTTCGAGAAAGGGGATTATGAGGGAGCGAAGATCTCCTATGAATCCGCGCTCGATCTCGATCCCTCTTGTGCGATCGCCTATTTCTATTTGGGCTTCACCTACCATGAGATGGGTTGCCACGAGATGGCTAAGGAGTACTACTTGCAGGCCATCGACATCGAGAAAAAGCAGTCACTTTTCCTGGAGCATCTCGCCCGGCTCCATTTTGAACTCGAGGAATATCCAGTCTGCCTGGTACGTTTTCAAGAAGCCCAAGCGGCGGGTCCCCTGCAACCCATCAGCTATGGCCTCATGGGGCGTGCTCATTATGAACTCGACCGCTATGCCGAAGCCATTGACTGCCTGGAAAAGATGCTGGAGCTCGAGGAAGACCCACGTTTGCGCAGGATTGCCGTCTATTACCTTATCCTCGCCCATTTGAAAGATGGTTCCATGGTTCCCGCGCGCAAACGCGCCTTGATAATCCTTAATGATGAGGACTGCGACCGTGTGATTCTTTCAAGTCTCGCGGACCGGTTTCAAGCCACGGGGTGTCTCTCATTGGCTTTGTCTCTATTGGAGAAAATGTCCCTTGGGGGAGGAGATGATTCCGAACGGATCGAGGAAGTTCAGTCCCTGATCGCCAAGGTGGAATCCCGGATATCGAAGCTCTTTGTGAGTGATGAAGAGAAAGTATTGCATCATCTGCATTACCTTTCCCAGTATGGAACCGACAGGATCTACCGGGTGCTTATCACGTTATTGGAGATACCTTCCCCCTTGGTCCGGGAGGCGGTCCTTTCATACTGCAGAAAATTTGGGTATGAGGTAGGACACGGGATTTTGGGGGAATTCCTCAATGGTCCACCGCTTTTAAGGGAAGCGGCCCTGCTATACCTCGCGGATACCTTCGATCCCAGCTACACAAACCTGTTGTTGCCGCATCTGCATAATCCCTCAAAGGAAACCCAAGTGGCGATTGCCCGTTATCTCGAACGTTGCGGACGCCTGGAGCATGTGCCGGTGCTTGAGGGGCAGATGGACCAGGCTGTGGGAGCGGGTCTGCGCAGACAAATCCAGCGAGCTATCAACCAAATCAAACGCCGTCACACCGAACAGACCGAGAAGCTCTGTCACTATGAGACTCCCCCTCTCAGGAAGCCCCCACAAACCACTCAGAAAAGGCGTTGGGGGCTTCTTCGATGGGCTCTCATCACATTGATCGGATGTTATCTCGTGGTGCAGGTGGCATTGTTGCTGATCGCCTGATATCTGTAAAAAACGTACAATTCCGCCATCCCATGATCATCGATCCTGGGCAGGATACACCCAGGAATCAAAGGCCGGTCAATGGACATACCTGAAGGTTCTTGAACACCACTTCCCCATCCCGCGCGAAAAGGAACAGATGCTCGCCGCGTTGCTCGGTGAAGCGATTGATCAGACAGCGTTGTTGGGTCTCTGTTTCGATCGCGACATCGATGATGTCATCCTTCATGATGATGTCGACATGGACCGGTTTCTCCAGACCATCCACGCTATATATAGAATGTCCGGAGTTTTCATCGAAATCCCCCAGCGTACAGGGGTGAAGCTCGACCTTTTCACGGGAGGGATTGAAAGTGAGGTCATATCCCAGCCCATAATCGGCGGAGGCATGTAAACCGAGACCAAACTCAAAGGCACCTGAGGGTACGATCTCACAGGTGATCCGCGCATTCACCGGGCAGGATGCAAACCCTATAGCGCTCATTCCAGTGACCGTGTTCACCTTGATTTCATCGGCCCCGCAGATGATTCCTTCTGCTTGACTCATCGGCTTGAGCTCCATGGGTGAACCAGCCTTGGGGACCAGTTCGGCGGGGAACTTGATCCACAGCAGACCCTCCTTGTCTTGGACAATCTCACGGAACACAGCGTTACCGGCATACTGCCAAGCTCCATTGTCCTTATTGTTCTCGAGGGTGGGGAGAAAGGCAGCACCGATGCGGCGGCCGCCTGTAAAGGCGGCGGTTTTCATCACACGCGCCATGGGGGAATCAAGAAGATCGACTGGGGGACGAGTCCATGGACCCAGCGGATCGCGCGACATACGGTATTGCGCACGCCCATCCACACTGAAGACAAGGTAATACCACCCATGCCACTCGAAAAGTTCGGAACACTCCACCGGTTGCCCCCGGAATCCAGGGACAATGAAGGGGGGCTCGGTTTGCCATTTGACCAGGTCTTCCGATGTCAGGTGCACCAGACACCCATCACGGCCAGGAAATGTAGGCTCCCTGAGAACACCTGTGGAGATGAGATGGAACAAGCCAGTCTTCTCATCGCGGAAGACGAAAGGGTCGCGGGAAAGGCCGGAGATATAAGGGGTATCCAGCGGCGCGAAAAAGCGCGGTTCTGTTTTTTCGAAATGGATTCCATCCTTGCTTGTGGCTACGCTGAGATACTCGGACCAGTCCATTTTGCGGCTGGCATAATAGCCACGGAAAAGACCATCCCAATAGAAAACCGATCCTGTGCAGATCGACCCCTCCCAATCCTCTGTGATTGCGATGGCAAGCGGATGATGCTCCCAGTGGATCAGATCCCGCGTGGTGGCATGTGCCCATTGGTGCCCACCACGGCCATCTCGTCCTTTATGATGGTTCTCATCCAATAGGTAAATGAAGTGGTAAACCCCATCATGGAAGAAGGGCATGCAATCTCCGACAAAGAACTCGCCCTCAGGTTTGAAATACTGCATGGTCTGTGCCCCGCTTTCTATTCCGCAC
The DNA here is from genome assembly GCA_964581845.1 of uncultured bacterium. Taxonomy (GTDB): domain Bacteria; phylum Hinthialibacterota; class Hinthialibacteria; order OLB16; family OLB16; genus OLB16. The sequence goes on along the minus strand of CAZORO010000240.1, from coordinate 4,556 downwards.
ATGACCGGGGTTGCTGGACCCATCAATACCAAGCCCAGTATCATGAACAACATGGAGAGTTGAATATTATGACGCATTTTCATTTCACCCCCGGATTCGTAATGGTGACCACCTTAAGAAATGGGAGTCCCCCATTCAATGGTATACAGTTCCCACTTTTTCCAGGAACGGGATGAAGGCTTCGGAGTATACCCAACACGGAAAGGATAAATACTTGACAACATAAAACAGTTTATGTATCATTTCAATTAAAGGGTGTGAAAGAGATTTGGTTCCAGAGTATGATATCAGTATCAGGCGAGTCGCCCTCCCATTCTCGTCAGCGAACGTCAGGTGGTGCCATGAAGAACTTCGGTTTTACCCTTATTGAGCTGCTCATTGTTATCGCAATCATTCTCATTCTAATCGCGATTGCCCTCCCCAATTTCCTTGAAGCACAGGTTCGTGCGAGGATTACCAACGCGATGGCGGAGATGCGAAGCATCGAGCCAGCGATGGCATCCTATTTCCAGGATTGGAAACGTCACCCGCGCGATGGATTTGAACTACCGGGGTATTCCCAACCCGGAAGGATCTTCTATCCAGAAGAAAATCCGCGGATCTGGGTCCAGCTCACCACCCCGATCAAGTATTTCAGTTCGATCCCTTATGATGAGTTCCACAGTGCTTACAACGACACGAATAACAACAAACGCGATGAACGTAACCAGACTTACCGGTTCTATGCTGCTTGGTGGAGATGCTTGGCTCTCAATGGAACACCTGTCAGTAAGTCAGAAAAGTGCACCAAACTGCCAGCTGGAAGAAACTACGATTCAGAGTTTCTGGGTAAATGGGTGATCTGGTCTCCCGGCCCCAATCGGCTCCATGATTATGGCGAGTGGGCGATGTACAAGCCCCTGGCACAAGCGGGTTGGTCGGTAACCTCTGGCAACAGCCCGGTTTACAGCGCTACCAACGGAACACTCAGCCACGGCGACCTTGTTAAGTGGGGATCGTAAAAGCGGACGACTAGTTTGAGAACCAAGAGAGTGGCTCATCTCTCCTTCTCACCCCGCATCGCTTTCATTGATTTGACCTTCAATTGGCCCCCAACCGGTGGGTGTTGGATTGATGCCTTTAACATAATCCACGGGCTGCAGCAAAGGGGTGCTTCAGTGTGCCTCTTCTATCCCCAGTTTCAAGAGTTCTTCCCTCGCGGCGAGGTGAAGGAAGAACTCCCCTTTCCGAGTAAATCCATTCCCTTCAATCGCTACACCTTCAACGGGCCGATTGCCGGAAGACGATTCCGCGAGGCTGTCGAAGCATTCCAACCAGATCGAATCTTTCTCCTCGACGGGTATTATATGAAGAATCACTTGATCAGCGCTCTGGGCCCGGAGCGATGCATGCTTCGTTTTTATGCTTACGAGATCCTTTGTATCAACCTGCACTACTATCGATACCATGAGAACCGGATCTGCGGCCTTGGCTTCTTTGAGGATCCCGCGAACTGCGAGCGATGTTGGTTCCGCCGGATGCCAATGTGGGGAAGAGCGATCCAAGTTTTCGGCGGGAGGGCCAATCGGCAACCGGCGCTGCATTTCTCTCACGAGTACATCACAAGTCTGGCCTTTACCTCTAAATATCGGAGGAAACTCAAAGAGAATTTTTCCCGGCTGTCCGGAGTCATAGTCTCGAATGAGTTCATGAAAAGCAAACTGTCTCACCACTGCCCCCATATTCATGTCTTTCCCCATGGAGTGGACACGAACCTATTTCGTCCGTCCGGCTCGCCTTGTGCAGATCGGCCAGCAAGAATCTTCTTTCCAGGGCGTGCGGATGACTCGCTGAAAGGGCTTCAAACACTCGTGCTGGCGGGAGACTTGTTGGAGCGTCAAGGTCTTGAGTTCGAGATGGTGTACACCTCTCCGAAAGAGTGTCCCTCCTCAAGACCGTGGTTACACAATCATGGGTGGCTTAACCAGGAGGATCTGGCCAAGCTTTACCATGAAGTGGATATCGTAGTAGCACCCTCCTTGTGGGTAGAGCCATTCGGGATCACCGTCCTTGAGGGGATGGCTTCTAGTCTTCCAGTGGTGGCATCTAATCACGGAGGACTCGCTGAGACCGTGGTGGATGGAGTGACCGGATATCATGTGCCTCCTGGGGATCATGAGGCTCTCGCTATGCGGCTCAAAGAATTGATATGCAGCCCTTTGCTTCGGCGCGAACTCGGCGAAAAGGGGCGCGAGAGGGTTGTGCGGAATTATACGTGGGACCATATTTTGGACTCGAAGTACGTTCCCTTGATGGAGCAGAGATAAGTTGGGACAAGAGGAGTCAGAGTCCTCCATGTTAATTCTCTTTCATGACCGTTCTGTCTTGAGAAAGTGGGCCACCTTGGTGGCCGAGCTGGCTGCACGGCCCATCGAGGAGGAGAAACGGCGGTTGTGGCTGGATCATAATCAGCTAAGGCGGACCCGCCCCCTTGTCTTCTGCAGTCCGGAAAACTCCTGGAATGAAATCATCCCCGCCACCTCCCTGGAGTGCGAGGGTCCACTCGCCCGCCATTGGGAGTTTCTCCTGCGGATGCAGGTCTTCTCAGGACGGCGGATGCGGGATGACATGGTTATCGAGCCCTTCTTCACTATCCCGCATGTCTACACCGAATCCGGTTGGGGAGTCCAAGAAACTTACATCAACTCCGGAGTACAAGGGGGAGCCTATACCTGGGATTCTCCCTTGAAGGATCTGGGGGATCTCAGCGGATTACGCTACCCCACCATCACCATCGATTGGGCGGAGAGCGATGCCCAACTGGAGGAGGCGGAGTCCATCTTTGGTGACTTGTTGACCGTCCGCCGTAAGACCTTTTGGTGGTGGTCATTAGGGATGACCTGGCCGCTGGTCCGGTTACGCGGGTTGGAACGCATCATGTGGGACATGGTGGATAATCCCGAGGGACTGCACCATCTAATGGCCTTCATGCGCGATGGACACCTGGCTATGGTCGACTACCTCGATCAGCAGGGCTTGCTCTATCTCAACAATGGCGGGGAGTATGTCGGTTCGGGGGGATTCGGATGGACCGATGAGTTACCCCAATCACCCAATGGGAACGGTCAGGTTCACCCACGGGACATGTGGGGCTTCTGCGAGAGTCAGGAGACTGGGACTGTCTCACCCGCCATGTTCGAGGAGTTTGTTTTCCAGTATCAGTTGCCTTTGCTGGAGAAGTTTGGCCTCAATTGCTATGGCTGCTGCGAGGTGCTGGATTCCCGCTGGCATGTGGTCAAGAAGACCCCGCGCCTGCGGCGGGTCTCGGTTTCTCCCTGGGCGAATCTGGAGAGGATGGCCGAAAACCTCGAGGCTCACTATATCTATTCAATGAAGCCTAATCCCACTGCGCTCGCCATGCCCACTTTCGATGAAGCCTCCATCCGGAAGGACCTGCGCAAGGCCCTTGAGATCACACGCGGATGCGTGGTCGAGGTCATCATGAAGGACAACCATACGATCTGTGTAGATCCTTACCGGGTCATCCGCTGGACAGAGATCGCCAAGGAGGAGGCTGAAAGGCTTGGATAATTTTCTCAACCGTCCCCTCAACATCATCTGCTTCGGTGCGCACCCCGATGACTGCGAGATCTTCGCGGGCGGAACAGGTGTTCTCTGGTCACATTTGGGACACCGTGTGCTCTTTGTTTCCCTGACATGTGGAGATATTGGCCACCAGGGGATCCATGGCAAGGAACTCGCCTTACGCCGCAAGGCGGAGGCGGAACGCGCCGCACATATTGGTGGATACCAATGCCAGGTTCTCGATCACCATGACGGTGAGCTGACTCCCTCGCTGGAAATCCGCAAGGAGGTTGTCCATCTCATCCGCGAGTGGAATGCGGATTTAGTTCTGACTCACCGTTCCAACGACTACCATCCTGATCATCGCTACACCTCACTGATTGTTCGGGATGCCGCATACATGGTGTGTGTTCCCTTCTTCTGTCCGGAGACGCCCTGCCTGGAGAGGAATCCCGTGTTCCTCTATCTCGTCGACACTTTCATCCGTCCGGTTCCCTTCCGAGTAGATATCGCCGTGGCGGTGGATGAGGTCATGGAGACCAAGTGGGCGATGTTGGATGCCATGGACTCCCAGTTTTATGAGTGGCTGCCCTGGATGGATGGACAGATCGATCATGTGCCGCCTGACCCGGCGGAACGGCTCCAATGGCTGAAGGAGACCTGGAGTCCCTTCCTGGAACAGTCCACCAAAATGGGTCAGGAGAAACTCCGGAGGTTCTATGGAGAGAAAAAAGCCTCTGGGATCCGGTATGCCGAAGTCTTCGAGATCTGCGAGTATGGCCATCAACCGGATCCAGAGGAGTTGCGAGCTCTTTTCCCCTTTATCCCATGCCGCTCTTGAATTGACAGGTCATCCGTACCAGAATCTTCAAGATTCAGAAATAGGTTCTGGTGAAAATGACCTAATATTCTTTCCATATCGATGTCCCAAGCCCCCCCAACCCTCCCTTTGAATCATGCGTTTACGTATGAGAGCAAGGGGGAAGGGAGCA
>CAZORO010000239.1:0-8087 GCA_964581845.1 uncultured bacterium | reverse complement strand
GAAGGTCAGTGTGATGACCGCTGTGTCGATGTCACCCGCCTCACCGATCCTCGGATCGACATTCACAGCGCCCACTGCATAGACCGAGGTGACCTCGGAGCCTGCCATGTATCGCGCCATGTCGAAGTCATGGATGCTCATATCGAGAAAGATGCCACCAGAGACTTTGACATACTCGATGGGTGGTGGTGCGGGATCACGGCTGGTGATGCGGATAACATGGGGTGTCCCCACACCTCCTGAGACCACCGTGTCATGGATATGGTTGAAGCTGGGATCGAATCGCCGGTTGAAACCGATCTGGAGCTTGACTCCAGCTTGATCCACCGCTGCAAGAGCCTGTTCGATACGATGCAGATCAAAGTCGATCGGCTTCTCGCAAAAGATATGTTTCCCAGCGCGTGCGGCAGCCTCGATCAATGCCGAGTGGGTATCGGTGGAACTACAGATCACCACTGCCTCGATGGCGGAGTTTTTAAGAATGGACTCCGGATCCTGTGAACAAGTGGAAATCCGTAACCTGGCCGCGCACTCCTCAGCGGCCTCTTTACGCACATCGGCGATGGCTGCCAGCTCGACACCGGGAATACGCTGGGCCAGATGCTCCGCATGGACCTGGCCAATCCGTCCAGCCCCAATGACTCCCACCCGGAGTCTCTTTGTAGAACTCATAATCCCAAGCTCCTCAGATAGTGCCGGTTTCTTTGGGCGCTCTCGAGTGGAGAACCCATCCCTGGCAAGACATCCTGTTCGACTACGATCCAGCCTTGGTAGTTCCATTCCCACAGTTGTTTTAGAATTTTGGGGAAGTCTACCTCGCCCTTGCCGAGCTCGCAGAAGACCCCCTCCGAAACCGCCTTGAAGTAGTCCCAACCCTGTTCTCGTGCCATGCAAGCCACACTGGGTTCGCAATCCTTGAAGTGGACATGCCAGATACGGTCCTTGTGGCGTTGCAGTCCCTCCAGCGCATTACCGCCACCATAGGTGTAGTGTCCAGTATCCAGACATAAGCCAATCAGGCCGGGATCAGTCAGTTCCAACAATCTCCCCACCTCGTGCGGTGTCTCGATATAACCGGCACAATGATGGTGGAAGACGGTGCGTAAGCCAGTCTGATCTCGAACAGCCCGAGCCAGGTATTCTGCTCCATTCGCGAAAATGTGCCATTCGTCATCGTTGAGCCCCTGCCCGGGTTGAATCCTTCCCGCGCACCTGGTCCGTTCCTCAACCTTGCCATTGTCATCAGCAAGAACGATGAATGGGGAAGGGGAAACCTTGGAAAGAAGCCGTGCAGTTTTCAGGGCTGTCTCGATTCCGGTATTGAGCGCATTGGGATTGGAAAGAGCCACTGGTACAAAAGCACCCAGGAGTTCAAGCGAATGCGCTTTGAGGACTTCCTCCAGCTGAGCAGCTTCAGCCGGGAGAAAACCCCAATCTCCAAACTCGGTTCCCTCATATCCGGAAAGAGTCATTTCGCTGAGGACACGTTCATAACCCGCCGGCTCTCCATCCAGATCGAATTCCAAAACCCCCCAGGAACAAGGGGCATTCGCCACACGGATCGATTGCATTTCAGGTCCTTCCTTCAGGGCAAGGTTGTGCTTCCGTTGCATTTGATTGTCAGGGCTCCCCCCACCCCAACCCTCCCCCGCAAGGGGGGAGGGAGCGATCATTCTCCTCCCCTCTTGCGGGGGAGGGTTGGGGTGGGGGGTATATTTCGGTTCATGTCACAAGAAATACCGCTCCTTCTTGATGGCCTCCTCATACCTCGTACGCGCCTCTTGGACTGTCTCCATTTCGGAAACCTCCGCGATAGCCACATCCCACCAGGATTCGTACCCCGGCACACGCTCATTGATGTCAGTTTCGACCACGATGACGGTGGTCTTGGTCTGTTTCCTGGCCTTGGACAGGGCCTGGTTGAGCTCTTCGAGATCCTTAGCACGGATCGCATAGGCTCCCAGGCTGGCGGCATTGGCCACAAAGTCGATGGGCAGGTTTTCGCCCCCGATATTCCCCCCGGAGTCACGGAACTGGTAACGGGTTCCAAAGCCCTGGCTGCCACAAGCGGTGGAAAGCCCCCCAATGCTCGCATAGCCATGGTTGTCGAGTACCACAATGGTCAGTTTGATGCCTTCCTGGATAGCGGTGACGATCTCGGTGCACATCATCAGGTAGGAGCCATCACCGAGCATCACATAGACCTCACGGTCGGGAGCCGCCATCTTCACCCCCAATCCGCCGGCAATTTCATAGCCCATGCAGGAGTAGCCATACTCCAGGTGGTAACCCTTGGTCTCACGGGTCCTCCACAGTTTGTGGAGATCACCTGGAAGGCTCCCCGCGGAGCAAACTAGCACATCATTGGGCTGAGAGAAGGTGTTGACCGCGCCAACCACCTCGCCTTGGCTCAACAAGGGCTTGTGACCCAGGTTATAGATGCGGGTGACTTCCTCATCCCACTCTTTCCGCAAGCGGTCCACCAAAGCGGCATACTCTCCGCTGACCTTGTAGTCAGAAAGAGCGGATTCCAGGAATTCGAGAGTGACTTTGGCATCCGCCACTAGTGGAATAGCGTTGTGTTTGAAGGCATCGAACTCGGCCACATTCATGTTGATGAAACGGACCGAGGGATTCTGGAAGGCGGTCTTCGAAGCGGTGGTGAAGTCGCTGTAACGGGTGCCGATGCCAATGATCAGATCGGCCTCGCGCGCCAGGAGGTTAGCTGCCCGCGTGCCGGTCACACCCATCGCCCCCACCGACTGCGGGTGCTGGTAGTTGAGCACTCCCTTACCCGCTTGAGTTTCGGCGGCGGGGATGCCTGTCTCTTGAGCGAAATCCGCAAGTTGTGCCGCGGCTTCGCTGTAATGGACACCGCCGCCCGCGATGATGAGTGGTCTCTTGCTGGAGTGGATCCACTCCAGGGCACGTTTGAGCAACGCTTCATCTGCTCGCGGACGTGCGATGTGCCATACCCGTTTGTCGAAAAGGGCCACTGGGTAATCGAACGCTTCGGTCTGTGTGTCTTGAGGGAAAGCCAGGGTGACCGCGCCTGTCTGCACGGGCGAGGTCAGAACCCGCATGACCTCGGGAAGGGAAGTGACGAGCTGATCGGGGCGGTAGATGCGGTCCCAGTAACGCGAGACGGGACGGAAGCAGTCATTAACCGAGATATCCTGAGTATGTTCGGATTCGAGCTGTTGAAGCACGGGAGCCACAATCCGTTTGGCGAAGATATCTCCAGGTAGGAGTAGGACCGGTAAGCGGTTCACCGTGGCCAGCGCAGCGCCACTGACCATGTTGGTTGCTCCCGGTCCGATTGAGGTGGTGCAGGCGAAGGTACGCATCCGGTTGCTCATCTTGGCGTATGCCGAGGCGGTGTGGACCATGGCCTGTTCGTTGCGGCACTGGTAGTAGCGGAAGTCCTGGTTTTGCTGGAGGGCCTGACCGATTCCCGCCACATTGCCGTGGCCGAATATACCAAAGCAGCCAGAAAAGAAAGGATTCTCCTTACCATCCCGCTCGACATATTGATTTTTTAGGAACGTAATCAGAGCTTGCGCGGCGGTCAAACGGCGTGTCTTCATCGATTACTCCTCCATGACAAACTGTGCATCATCCCGTGTCATGATGCCATGAACGGAGTAGCGAATTTATTCGCCTTTTGACATAAGGCAACGCCCTCATTTGTTTGAGAAAAAGCGAATAAATTCGCCACTCCGATCTTTTTTCGGTTCTGCTGGCCCTGGACTTGCACTCTTGGGCGAGCTGAGAGGGTGTTCTAAAACCCCCCTCGTTGCGCAATGAAGTCCAGTGCCTCTTGTTCATAGGGCATGAAGTTCGCGCATCCCTGGCGAGTGACCACAATCGCTCCGGTGGCATTACCCATGCGCGCGGCCTTTTCCCAGCTCCAGCCTTTGAGATAGCCATAGATGAATCCACTCGCGAAGGCATCGCCCGCTCCAAGGATATTGAACACCTCCACCGGGTAAGGACGGGCATGGATGACCTCTCCCGTGGAAAGGTAGACATTGGCTCCCTCGATTCCACGCTTCACGACTAGGGCCTTGGGTCCGCCACACAGAATGGTTCGAATGGCCGCATCGAGATCCCCTTTCACATTGGGATCAGATACCTGGGAGTGCTCAATGGAGACTTGCGAGGAATCTGTAAGCGCCGCCGCCTTCACCTCATCTTGAGTTCCGATCACGATGTCAACTTTGGGAAGGAGGGAACGTACCACTACCCCGAAAGCCCGTGTGTCATGCCATTGGTCGGCGCGGAAGTCGATATCGAGCATTACTGTGTTCCCAGCGGCGTGGCAGAGCTCCGCCGCGAGGAAAGTGGCGGAACGGCTGGGTTCCTTGGAGAGACCGGTGCCGGACACGAACAATGCGCGGCTAGTGGCAACCGGCGCGGCGAGAACATCATCGATGGTGATCTCGATATCCGCGCACCCCTGCCGGTAATAAACCAGTGGAAACTTGTCAGGTGGTTCGATTCCCAGCACCACAGCGCTCGTACGGAACTCCTTTTTCCGTGGGCTGTAACGGGTTTCAACACCTTCATTTTTAAGGAACTTGAGGATGAAATCGGCCACTGGGTCATCGCCCAAGCCAGTCAACAAGGCGGATTTGAGTCCTAAACGGCGGGTACCGACACTGACATTGGTGGGGCATCCCCCCACAAAGGCTCCAAAACTGGTGATGTCCGGGAAGGGCGCTCCGATATCGTTAGAGTAGAGATCGATTGAACTCCGGCCCATGGACAGGAGATCGTACTCATTCCCGCTCACTCGCATCCCCTTTCTCCATTTCAAGTGTGACCATCGGCAGCCGTGGATCGGGTTCTCCCCAACTCTCCTTGATCCAGGCGTGATCGGGATCATCCGAGCCAGCCAGTGATTGGGCCGATCCAGCCAGGAAATTCAGGTAATAGCAGTCATATCCCCATGGGGCGCTGACAGGATGGTATCCCTCCGGAACCAAAACCATGTCATTGTTGTGGATGGTTACGGTCTGGTCCAGCTTGTGGTCCTTGGTATACACCCGTTGGAGCGCGAATCCTTTGGGTTTCCGGATCTTGTAAAGGTAGATTTCCTCAAGATCCGCTTCGAGGATGTCACCCTCCGGTCCGGTTCGATGGACATCATGTTTGTGTGGGGGATAACTGCTCCAGTTCCCACCGGGGGTGAAAACCTCAACACAGATGAGCCGCTCACAATCAAAGCCAGGTGGGATGATGCTGTTGATCTGACGTGTGGCATGACCTCCACCCCGGATTTCGATGGCACAGTCCTCTGGGGTGATGAGTTTCTCTTCGTGGTCCGTGGTGGAGGGAACCCAGCAGTAAGCTACTTCCAGTTTGGGAGTCAGAACTGTCATCTCGAAATGGGAATGCCGTGGAAAGTAGACAGCATAGGGCATCCCACTGAAGACATCGGGACGGCGCCCGATTTCCTCCCACGTGTTGTGTGGGGTTGTAATCGAACACCTCCCCTCAAGAATCACAAGAACCGTTTCATGCTCATCGGTATCGGTGGACCAGGTTTCCATCTCATACAACCGCCGTAAACCGGCATTCAGAAACCTTAAACCGGTTTCCGCCGCTGTGACACGATTGAGGATGCTGTCGCCAAAAAGAAGTGTCTTGGCTTGAACAAGAAGTGATGCTGCTTTGGGATTCAAGGTGGACCTTCCATTCCGACTATGACCGCAGGGGACCAGTCTTAAAGTTTGTTTTATGTTGCCAAGCAATCCAGTTAGAACTAACAGGTCCTGATACTGAGCTTCAAGACCAGTACAAAGCAATAGAAATGCAAGCTATCCGGGTGAATCTCTACTGTCAACGGCGACAGGTGGTGGTTGCGGGCCCCTCGAGTTCCTCCTAATCTGATTTCATGTCGCGCCAGAAGATCATTCAGGACCTCTTTTTTTCCTCTCATCCGGTTGAACCGGTCTCTCCCCCTCCTCAACGGATTTCGTCCTTCCCAGGGATCCGGTTCGGAACGAGTACCTGGGCATACCCCGGCTGGGTGGGGATTGTCTACTCAAAGAAGCACAAGAATTCCACGGAATACTTGCGCGAGTATGCCCAAGATCCCCGCTTTCAGACCGTTGGAGCGGACTTCACCTTTTATAGCCCTCCAGCCGCCGCGATGCTTCGTTCATGGCTCGAGTTCCTACCCCCCGGTTTTCCGATGGTTTTCAAGGTCTGGGATGAGCTCACCGTGGATCGTTTCGAGAAGGTGGACCAAGCCCAGAGTCCTAAGCGGATTCAGGGGGCGGTTAATTCCAATTACCTGAGCATCTCCCTTTTTGAGGATGCTTTTCTGGCTCCCTTCATCGAATCTGGATTCAAAGATCATACCGGAGCATTCCTGTTTGAGTTCCGTTCCTCCAACGCTCGCAATCCGGAAAAGTTCCTTGCCTTGCTGGAGGCATTCCTTCAGGGACTCCCGAAGGGATTCCCTTACGCTGTTGAGATCCGTGAACCGAAGCTTCTGGGAGAGAGATACACTTCGGTCCTACGAGCCACCCGCACAGCTCATGTCATCAACCACTGGGATCGTATGCCCTCCATCGCCAGCCAGATGAAACAGGATGTGTTCACGGGAGACCGTGTGATCTCAAGGATCCTCACCCCTTTGCGGATGCCCTATGCGGTAGCGAAGAAGAAATTTGCTCCCTACAACCGGCTCGATCCGGAAAACATCCTCCATGAGATGCGCCGGGATGTGCTCCAACTCTGCCAGGAATCAGTCAATCGGAGGCTGCCAGGATATATCTTAGTGAACAACCGGTCTGAGGGATGCGCTCCCATGACAATCCAAGCCCTTGAGGAAGCCTTTGGTGTCTCGCCCCGGTTCAGATAGATCTGTTCAGTGACAAGTTGGTTTTTCTTTATCCGCCCCCTTGGAAGAGTGGCTCCTTGTGGTAACGTTGCGCTCTTGAGTGGGTTCACTTGAATCCTTGACATTCCAAGAGCGAGCGATGGAAATCCGGCCGTTTCCTATTATTCACTACCCCTTCAATCCGGACCTCCTGTCGAAAGTAGTCTGTCCCCCTTACGACAAACTCAGCGATTCACAGATCGCCTCCTATCGTGAATTCCATCCTCATAACTATGTTCAGGCCATCATCGGAAAAAAACTTTCGGATCATGACTACTATGAAACCGCCGCGGATACACTACGAGGGTGGGTCCGCGAGGGAGTTCTGCTTCGCGAAGAGAGGGATCAATTCCTGGTATTCCGCCAAACCTTCAAATGCCCTCTCTCTGGTAGTGAAGTTACTCGGACTGGCTTTTTCGCTCTTCTGAGATTACCGGAACTTGGGGAGAGAAGAGTGCTTCCCCATGAAAGAACCTTCGCCGAGCATAAGGCCGACCGGCTTTCACTCTACCGGGCTGTCAAAGGAAACCCGGAGGCGATCTTTGTTCTCTACTCCGATCCGGATCACTTGGTTCTGAAAGTATTGAATCAATCTGAACCAGAGGTGTCTTTCACCGATCCGGAGGGATACCTTAACCAGCTTGCCTTGATAAAGGACATGGCCGCGATGAACACAATCCGGGGCTTGGTTGAACCTCAGAACTTGCTGATCGCGGATGGCCATCACCGTTTCGAAACTGGACAGAACTATCGAAATGAATGCCGTGCGGCCTATCCCCATGCTTCTGGCCCCCAGCCATGGGATTACATCCTGGTCTACTTTACCGCGATTGAGGATCCGGGCCTGGTCATTCTCCCCACCCACCGTCTGTTGAAGGGTGTCACCGCCGGAGACGTGGATGCACTCATTTCCCGCTGCGCGGATTTCTTCGACATTGAACACTTCTCAGGGCCAGTCTCCGTGCCGCGGATTCATAATATAGCAGTAAGCCTATCCGAAGCGGGGGAGAGAAGGGAAACACTGGGGTTGGTGACACGGGATTCAATCTTCCTTCTTCAACTACGAGACCAGGAGAAGCTGAAAACCTTGTTAGCCGTGGATCTCGCAGGTCCTTTGCGGGAGCTCCCGGTGGTCTGGCTTCATCGTGTTTTGTTGGACCATTTCCTGGGACTGGCACAGGAAGAGGGTGCGCCT
>CAZORO010000238.1:1815-8095 GCA_964581845.1 uncultured bacterium | reverse complement strand
CGTGGCGCAGAAACTCCTTGGTGGAGGTTTTCCCCACCGAGCCAGTTATCCCAACAACACGCGCTTGGCTTTTCCCACGCAGGTGCCGGGCGAGTTCACCAAGCGCCCAAAGGGTGTCGGGAACACGGATACAGGGAATCTCAATTCCTGGAAGCTTGCTGTTCTGAATCACCACCGCCACCGCTCCTTTGTTGAATGCCTCCCTACAAAAGTCATGGCCATCGAATCTCTCCCCCGGCAGCGCCCAGTAGATGTCACCCGGTTGAATTTCACGTGTGTCATTCGACACGTAGCGAACCCGCATGGAAGGATCCGCATTCTGGAGATCGCCGCCGATGGCCTCATGGATTTCACCTATCGTTAGTTCCCACATCTGTACCGGCCATCAGGCCTTTCCTCCTGAAAAGCCCAGCCGGGCAAGTTCCTCCGCCACCACGATCCGGTCATCAAAGGGGTAACGGACCCCTTGAATCTCCTGGTAAGTCTCATGGCCTTTACCCGCAATGAGGACGATGTCATTCGCATCCGCGGCTTTGAGGGCCGCTCTGATCGCTTCGCGGCGGTCCACGTATCTCAGGAACGATCCCCCCGCGCGTCCCACCATGCCGGCCTCCATCTCGTCGAGGATCAATTCCGGATCCTCGCTGCGTGGATTGTCGCTGGTCAACACCACCAAATCCGAGTTTTCCTGGGCAAGGCTGGCCATAAGGGGACGTTTTTTACGGTCACGATCCCCGCCACACCCCACCACGCAGATCACCCGTTTGTGTTTGACTTCTTGAAGGGTACCCAAAACCTGTTTGACTCCATCGGGTGTATGAGCATAGTCCACGAAGACTGTATAAGGTTGCCCTTGATGGACTGGTTCAAGACGTCCTGGAACATATGTTGGCTGATGAACCCCCTCCTCGATTGCTGGAATTGGAATCCCAATCGCGAGGCACGCGGAGATAGCGGCCATCAGGTTGTACAGGTTATGGCGTCCCACCAAGGTGCTCTCGACTCTCAGGTCCCCCTTGGGAGTGGTCAAGCAAGCCGTGATCCCATCCGGACGCAAGTCTCTGGAGACGGGACGGACCTCAGCGAGACTCTCGAAGCCATAGGTGAGAATATGGCGGGGAGACAGGTCCAGGCACCAGCGCTTAGCCCAGGTATCATCCAGATTCAAGACAGCGGTCCCATTGGATTTGAGGTGTTCTGTGAAGAGACGGAGTTTGGTGGCGGCGTAGTTCTCCATATTGCCGTGGAAGTCGAGGTGTTCATGCGAGAGATTAGTGAAGACCGCTGTATCGAAGTAAAGCGTATCGATGCGGTGCAGGGCCAAGGCATGGGAGGAGACCTCCATGACTACCGAGGAGACACCGGCATTACGCATCGCGGCCAGTCCTTCCTGCAAGTCCGAGCTGAAGGGGGTGGTGTGTGGAGCGGGTTGTGCATGGCCTGGCCAACGGTATTCGACCGTTCCCAGCAGCCCCATGCTCTCGCCGGCGGTTTGGCCGATGGTTTCGATCAGGTAAGTCGTGGTGGTCTTGCCATTGGAGCCGGTGATACCCATCAATTTCAACGAATCAGCGGGGGCGCCATAGGCATTCCGGGCCGCGATGGCGAGGGCGCTGAGTGTGTCAGGAACCTGGATCCAAAAAGCTGCTTCGACCGGTTCCTCCACCAAAGCAGCAATGGCACCCTTTTCAAAAGCTTGGCGGATATACCGGTGTCCATCCGTGTGCGCGCCACGTAAAGCGGTAAAGAGATCTCCTGGACCCACCTGCCGGGAGTCATAAACCACTCGCCGGATATCTGGATCACCCTCCCCATGTTGGGAAAGAACAGGCAAACCCTGAATAATTTTAGAAAGCAACATCAGAGTTTTCTCCTCTCCCAGGCTGGGCTGTCCTGTTGGTTCCCGGAGCGTTTGTATTCAAGGAATTTAACAGCGAGCTAAACCGAGCCGTGGCTCCAGACCCCACCCCTGACAGGTATGACTCCGTTCCCGTGGAGTCTCTCGGGATCCGTGCAATCCGGTCCACCCGGGTCGTGTTGCCTGGACGATGCCTTCCTCGCGGAACCTCACGTGGAACCAGAAAATCCGGTGCCACATGCAGATAAGCTAAAGTCTCATCCACGATCTGGCGCCAAACCGGAGGGTTTCAGGTTCATCAATCATGACCACTACAACAATACGCGGCTTATCAGCGGGTGCGAAACCAGCGAAACTCAGAACCCTTTTAGTTTCAGAATAGACACCATCGACCACTTTCTTGGCGGTCCCGGTCTTGCCTCCCGCTTTATAAAGATTACTCCGTGCATTCCTCCTGCCGGTGCCACGTTCTATGGTTTCCACGAGCATTTGACGGACCAGGCCCGCCACCTCTTCACTCACAACTCTCACGGAGGGAGATAACCGGCTGGGGTAGAGATCACCATGACGGTTGGCGACATAACCTTTCACGACATGCGGATGGACTTGCCGTCCGCCATTGGCCAAGACGCTATAGGCCCTTGCAAGGCCAATCGGGGAAGTCATCACTGGCCCTGTTCCAAAAGCGACCACAAGCATGTCGTTGAGATTCCACTTGTCCCAAGGTCTCAACACCATGCCTGTCTCGGCGGGCAGATCGATCCCTGTTTTCCGGCCAAAACCAAAGGAGGTCAGGTAGTCATAAAGCAATTTTTTACTCGGTTTCTGGGGATCCAGCTTTTCTATCCTTTCAGCGATCTTGCCGACTCCGATGTTGCTGGAATGAACCAGCACCTCGGAGACAGTAACCCGCCCCATGGCGTGTTCATCTTCTATGGGAGTTCTGCGGAATCCAGCGGGGAGATAACGGCGGCCATTCTCGCAATCGATGATTGTGCCGGGCTGGATTGCACCACAATCCAGGCCCGCCGCGACCACGAACGGCTTAAGAATAGATCCTGGCTCGTAGAGATTAGTGATACAGAAGTTCTTGGCGCGTGACATCTCCCCTTTTTCGGCATATTCACCTACATCCTCCGCGCGGAAGGAGGGGTAATTGGCCATTGCCAGGACTTCTCCAGTCTCTGGATCCATTACAATGGCCATGCCAGCATTGCAGTGTTGGGGCTCGCATATGGCATAAAGAGCGCGTTCAGCGATCCATTGGATGGTTTCATCCAAAGTGAGGACCACGTCGGCCCCACGAAGAGGGACCTCGCGGGTGTAATCAAAATCAAGGATAGCCTTACGGTCTCCCAGGGGCCGTGCTGGAACTTTAATCACCTTCCCGGACAACCGTTCCTCCTCGGACTTCTCCACTCCTGTCTGTCCTTGGAGATCAATGTTTACATGACCCAAAACTTGACCGGCCAGCGATCCCTTCAGGTAATGACGTGCACCTTCATTAGTGAAAGCCACGCCATCGTAAGTATGGCCGCGTATCTTGGCCGCTACATCAGGTGACATGAGCCGCTTGAGGGCTACCTCCTCACGGTCCAGCGCTGACATGCGTTTGGCCAAGGTCTCACTGGAAATCCCAAGCATGGGAGCCAGCAGGGCCGCTGCCCCGTAAGGGTCCTTGATCTTGGCTGGATGAGCCACAAGTGTTTCCCTTTCCTCGTTCCACACCATCAAGCGCATATTCCGGTCGAGGATCACACCCCGGTCCGGTTTCCATGTGATATTGCGTTTCTTCTCGATCCGTCCCGCCTCGGCCATGGCTTGGTGACGGACCACCTGCAGGTCGAACAGACGCCACAACAAGGCACTGACAACCACCAGGCAGAAGAGCGATGCCATTTTGATCCGTTGCCTGATCATCAGGCTGTACGGTTCATTCATGACGGTCAATCCAGGCCACCGGCCAATGGTTTGGCTCCAGTTCCAAGGAGGCCGAACGGACAATTCCCGCGAGCTGGTCCAAGCTTTCCCACACCAGCAACCCAGCTTTTTGCTTCTCCCTCGCTTCGGTCAGCCGGACCTTATGCCGGACCAGCACACCCAGTTCGTAGCCAAGCCGTTTCTGCTCGATATTTTGAAAAACAAAAGCCACAACCTCAAAAAAGAAAACCAACAACAGCGCATAAAATCGCACCCAGGGCGCGAGTCCCAAGCCAGATTGTCCGGAGGCCGTTTTTACGCTCAAGGTTCTGTCCAGAATTCCGATACCTGTATGCGTTAGCGTGGAAGCCGCCAGGCGGTTTCCCTCTCCCCCCAGAGACCCCCCTGCCTCCCGATAATTGCTCAGGAGGGGGATGTACGCTGCACCGCCCTGAGTCTTGCGCTCCTGGCCCGGGGGTTGAGCTCAATCTCAGCAGGAGATGCCTTAACCACCTTGGGGGTCAGGAGCGTGGCCCAACCCCAACTATCGCCGCGAATTGGAATGCGGCTGAGAACCGGGTCGTCTCTTCCTGTCCATGAGAGGAAGGCTTGTTTGACCTTACGGTCCTCGAGGCTGTGGTAGGCGAGAATCACCGCCCGTCCCCCCAGCGCCAGGCTACCTGGTATGGTGGCCAGAAATCCCTCGAGCCGTTCCATCTCGCGGTTGACCACGATTCGCAGGGCCTGGAAGGTACGCGTCGCCGGATGGACCCTTCCTGCCCTGTCCCGGTCCGGAAAACAAGAGAGCACTATCTCCGTTAACCGTTCCGTGGTCTCGACCGGACCTTTTTTCCGTTCTCTTACAATCGCCCGGGCCACTGATTTTGCCCGGATTTCTTCTCCATATTCTCTCAATGCCCGCAGAATCTCCTCCTCGCCGGCGCGTGCGAGCCATTCAGCCGCAGTGGGAGCGGACTCCGGATCCATTCTCATATCCAGAGGACCGGGATGGCGGAAACTGAATCCGCGTTGGCCTTGGTCCAGCTGGGGTGAGGAGACCCCCAAGTCCGCGATTATCCCCTCGACCAGAACCGCCTCAAGGCCGCCAAGAACCTCCTTCAGCCTGTCAAACCCCGAATGAACCAGGTCAACCCGGCAAGGCCACTCCAAGGAGAGCTTCCGGGTGTATTCCAAAGCTTCCGGATCCAGGTCCAGCCCAATCAGCCTCCCTTTGGAACCGATCTTGTGAGCGATGGCGCTGGAGTGTCCCCCATAGCCAATCGTGGCATCCACGATTGTTTCGCCAGGCTTTGGATCCAGCCACTTGAGGCTTTCCTCAAGCATGACCGGTCTGTGCCCCACCGCATGAGATGGTGGATCCGGCTGCATTTTTACACTGTCCCTGGATTGCCTCCCCGGCCTATCGAGGGGTGGGAATAGGGTTGGAAAGCGGCCCTATCCTCCTCCCCCGAATCCAGCCGGGACGGGCCGCTGATGGCGGGCGCAATCATGCGTTGGTTCTCCCCCCAGAGATCCCCCAGCAGTCAGCGGCCTGTTCCCATCTTGAGCAGGTGTCACTCCATTCCCTCCTCCTCCTTGAATCCCCTCATCCAAGGAAGAGTGATCGAGGAAGTGGTGGACTGGCGCTCACCCCACGTCCTTCGTTTCTTCCTCCTCAACGACCTCCGGTCCACGTCCAGCGATCCCCCGCTCCACGCGTGATAGAGCATCATCCAGGTTGACCTGGTCGCGTTTTGCAAGATCCCGGTAACGTAGGCCCGAATGAATCACAACCTTGTTCCAATCTCCTAACAGGACCAGATCCCTGTCCTTCTCACGATCCATAAGGACCCCATCGAGAAGACGCTCTGGAATCTTCATACGTCCCTGCACATCAATACCGACTGTATCAGCCCCCCCGAAGATCTCACGCCGGGCGCTCCTGACTTTTGGATCATGGGATCCCTGGGTGTGAAGTGCCTGGGCGAATTGGGAGTATTCATTCTCATCAAAGAGAGCCAAACTATTGTCATACCAGCGAGATATGAACACTTCGGAGGCGAGGCGTGTGCGTAGTTCTGGCGGGAGAACCAGACGGTTCTTGTCATCCAAGGAGCGCTCGAAGAATCCAACCAGACCCGGCATGAGAAGCCTCACTCTCAAAGATGGACATTCATGGGATTTTGTGGAATCTTTCACAAATGACCATCTATACTGTGGGATATTATGGATTTTTCATCTCATGTCAAGAAGGAAGATCGAGTGTCAATGCATTCTTTTTCAAATTTCCAGCCCCCCTTCAGGGACCGGACTACCGCCCAAAGGAGCGGTATTGTGAGACAAGGGGGGCTTTTCAATTCACACTTAATCCACAGAATCGGCCCGTTTTGTTCACAGGTTACTCACTTTCCTCCAGGCAGCTTGAAGCCGGGTCAGGAAAGATATGACAAACCCCGAAACCTCAATATGTTGTGGTTAGGTCCCCTAATACAATCGATATAT
>CAZORO010000238.1:0-1805 GCA_964581845.1 uncultured bacterium | reverse complement strand
GCGCTTGACAGAAGGGAACAGTGGCTCTTATATTCTTTCCGCTTCTTGAAAAAGGAGCTCACCAAGTCACATGCTGTTCAAGCCGTAGCACCAGCTGGGCCGCCGGACCAAAGGGGTAGCCGGAGGGCCATGGGGGGGAGTCCATGAAACTCAAACGGATTCACATTACCGGATTCAAATCGTTTGCCGACCGTCTGAGCCTCGAATTCGGAGAGGGCATCACCTGCATTGTCGGACCCAATGGATGCGGAAAGAGCAACACCTCCGATGCGGTCCGGTGGGTCCTGGGCGAACAAAATCCTCGTGCCCTGCGTGCTAACCGAATGCAGGACCTGATCTTCGCGGGAACTGTCAACCGGAAACAGGAGGGAATGACTGAAGCCCGTCTTGTCTTCGATAATGAAGATGGGAAGTTGCCAATCTCTTACGCTGAGGTAGAGATAAGCCGCCGTCTCTACCGGTCTGGCGAGTCCGAGTATTTCATCAATAAGGAAGCGGTACGGCTCAAAGATGTTTTTGATCTATTCAGTAATACGGGTGTGGGGACCCATAGTTACTCACTCCTGGAGCAAGGACGTGTAGATGGAATCCTCAAGGCCAAACCGTCAGACCGGCGGGAAATCTTTGAGGAGGCGGCGGGTGTCACACGGTACCGGATGAAACAGGAGGAGGCCCAACGCAAGCTGAAGCGTGTCACCCAGGATCTCCAGCGTGTGGATGACATCGTGGGAGAACTCTCCCGTCAAGTGCGTTCTCTCAAGATTCAAGCGGGCAAGGCGGCGCGTTACAACGAGATGCACCTGGAGCTCCATAAACAGGAGCTTGTCCGTATCCACCTCCAACGAGGTATGTTGGATGAGAGAATTCAGCGCGGCAAGGAGGAACTTCAGAGGATTCGAGAACTCAAGGAATCCTTGGAGGAACAAGTACAGAAGGGCGCCAAGGAGGCCGAGCAGGCGCGTGAGCTAGTCGAACAGGCACGTGAGGAATTGGTGCGTTTCCGCGGCATCCGTGCCGAGCTCGAGTCAGAGATCCGCCGCCATGATGATCAGCTGACCCATTGCCGTGCGATGGAATCGGAGCTCCAGCGTCAAGGAGAAAGGACCCGGGAGCTTGAGAAGACGCTTTCCACCGAGCGCGAGGAAGCGGAGAGTTCCATTGAGGCCAAGCTCGAGGTTGAGGAACGGCTTCGCCGGGAGCTGGTGGAATTCGAGGTTGAGGAGAACCTTCTTGCCTCACAGGAGGAGGAAGGGCGCGGGGATTTCGAGCAAGCTCGGAATGCCGCGGAGCAGGCCCGCAGGAAACTGACTGAAACCGAGAGATCGATCGAAACACTGGGAAATGAAATCGAACACATTTCCAAAGAGCTGACCTCAATCGATGAGCGCCGTGGACGCCAGGAAGCTCTTTCCCATGAAGCCGAAGAGGAACTGAGGAGTATCGACAGTAAGGTCTCGACCGTGGCGGCTGTCCATCAAGACACAAAGGCCGATCACGAGCGTGAAGAATCACTTAAGGTTGATTTGCTCCAGGCTCTGCAAAGAATCGAGAATGAACTCAATCTGCTTCGGAGCGGCAATGAGCGCATTCGGACAGAACGGAGCCGTTTGACCCACCGGTTGGAATCCCTGAATGAGCTCCAAGCCCAGCATGAAGGGCAAGGAGAGGGCATCAAGCAGGCTTTCCAGAGAAAGCGCGATGGAGAGGCTGCCTTCCAACAGATTCAAGGTCAGCTCATCGAGAAGGTCCGGGCCCAAGCCGGATATGAGGATGTGTTGGAAGTAGCATTGGCCAACTGGTTACAG
>CAZORO010000237.1:0-8096 GCA_964581845.1 uncultured bacterium | reverse complement strand
GGGAGTTTCTGAAGAGATGATAGGTTACAGTCATCAATAGCAACGCAGCTGAAAATCCAAAGACCGTAGAGAAAACAAGCCCGAGTCCGACCTTTTGCCAACCTTCCACAAGCAGGATTCCGGGGCCCTGAACATAAAGACCCGCGCCGGTCAATCCCGCAACCAAGGCGTGACTTTCGCTGGTCGGAAGACCATAGACCCAGGCCAAAGTACTCCAGGAGATGATCCCCACCATGGCCGCCCCAACCGTGGCGGGAGTGACATATTCAGCTTGGATGATCCCTTTCCCAATTGTCGCGGCGACAGCTGTTCCGGACAGCGCTCCCGCGATGTTTAAAAGAACCGCCAAAATGATCGCGGCATGAGGGGAAAGCACACGTGTCGAAACGACCGTTGCGATTGCATTAGGAGCATCAGTCCACCCGTTCACGAACTCTGCCCACAGGATGAGAAAGAGGACAAAAAGGACTCCCGGAGTGAGAACATCCATAGCTTTTGACTCTCAGGTTAATATCAGCAGTTTAATAGAATTGTGGTTCCTTCTTTTTGGGTAGATGTTTGAAATACGTTAGTTTTTGGTTTACAGACTGGAGTGGCGAATTGATTCGCCTTTCGACAAGTAGAAGTGAGATGAGCCCGACGAGAGAGACAGGGCGAATGAATTCGCCACTCCGGCCCTCGTTCCGCTACCGCCAGTTAGTTTTTTCACACAAATGGAACGGTCCGGGGGTGGAGAAATGGTCTCCACCCCCAGATATACATGCAGTTTAGTTGAGAATGCTATACGGCATCCGGCACCACGAAGGGCGCGCGGTAGTTGCGTGTGAGCATCTTGTTGGCTTCCTCATCTCCCACTACGGTTTCGGCCTTTGGATCGAACACGAGATCCCGTTTCAGGCGGTAGGAGATGTTCGCCAAGTGGCACAGAGCGGAAGAGGGATGGGCTTCCTCTGGAGGCGCATGAAGAATCTTCTTGTCGTGGGCTCGTACCGCTTCGATGAAGTTGCGTTTGTGATCGCCACCCTCGTTGCGGGTTGGTCCCGGTTCTCCATCCTTGCCAAGATACACTTGGTAGTGCTCGTAGGAATCAATCACCATATAGCCTTCCGAGCCATAGAACAGCACGCCGACCTTGACACCTTTCTCATCATTGGTCATCCAGGGTCGCACCTCGAAAGTGATGATCTTTCCTAACTTGCCTTCATCGGGATAGTTGAAAGCAGCGGTAAGGATATTCGGGGTCTCCTGGTCATCATCGAAAAGGAACTTACCACCCGAGGCTGAAATATGCTTGGGGAAGCCGACACCCAGCCCCCAGCGAGCGATGTCCATCTGGTGGACCCCCTGGTTGCCAATATCGCCATTGCCATAGTCCCAATACCAGTGCCATTTGTAATGGAAGCGGTTCTCACGGAAAGGACGTTCCGGTGCCGGACCCTGCCAGATATCGTAATGGACCCCCGCCGGCGGAGCGGGCAGCTCCTGCATTTTGCCGATGGTGTCACGCCACTTGTAGCAAAGTCCGCGTGCCATATAGACCTCACCGATGACCCCCTCTTTCAACTTCTGGATGGCCTCAATAATGCCCAGGCTGCTGCGTATCTGGGTGCCATGTTGGACAATCCGGTCATACTTCGCCGCAGCTTCGATCACCCGGCGTCCCTCCAGAACTTCATGTGTGAGGGGTTTTTCACAATAGACATCTTTGCCGGCCTGGCAGGCCCAGATGGTGGCTAAGCTGTGCCAGTGATTGGGTGTGGCGATGGAAATAGCATCGATGTTCTTGTCCTCGAGCACTTTGCGGATGTCAGCCTCGAAAGCCGGTTTCTTGAGCCCTTTGTCCGTGAAGTACTCCTTGGCGCGCGGCTCCCACAGCCGTTCATCGATGTCGCAGATGGTGGCAACCTCCACACCCTCGATTCCTGAAAAACCATTCAGGTGCCCCTTGCCCTGGCCATTGACACCCATCACCGCCATGCGGATGCGGTCATTGGCTCCCGCCCAAGCTGCTGTGGAACGGCGTAGCGCGCCAATCCCAACCGCTGCTCCGGCGGCAACCGTAGCCGCTCCCTTCACGAAATCCCGCCTGGTTACGTTGTCCACCATATCAGTTCCTCCCTTGTTTGAAATCACTTTCCTCCGAGCCAAGACTCGTCAGGAATTCTTTTATCTATTCCCTGGGACGGATTATTTCCCGCCCATCAGTTCGTCGATCTTGGATTCGACAGCCTCCGCCCAGATCTGGTAGCCCTTGGCGTTTGGGTGCAGGAAATCGGGCATGATATCAGCGGGTAGCGTTCCATCAGCGGCCAGGAACTTAGGGCCAATGTCCAGGTAGAACAAATTCTTATCGCCCTTGGTGGTTCTGTCCGCGATGTACTTCGCCGCCAGTTCGCTGGCCTTGGCATTCTTTGCACGTTGCGGGCATGGTTTTTCGGCGCGGGGGAAAATTCCCAGGACCAGAACCTTTGTTCCGGGCAGTTTGATCTGTAGCTTCTCGACGATGGCGATGATCCCATCAGCGATCTGCTCCGCGGTGTATTCATCACCATTCGAATTGTTCGTACCAATCATGATCACAGCCAGCTTGGGCGAGATACCATCCACTTCACCATGGTCAAGCCGCCACAGGACATGCTGTGTTTGGTCACCGCTATAGCCCAGGTTCACTGCCTTGCGTGGAGCATAGTATTTTTCCCAGATCTCCCCCGTGCCTTCCCAGCCATGGGTGATCGAATCGCCTATGAAAATGAGATCCACATTGCCCTGTTTGACGCGCTCCAGGATCGCGGCGTGACGTTGAACCCACCAGTCATCGGAACGGGGTACAGGGACTACGGCGGGATTGGCCGACGGCGTGGCGGTATCCGCGGCGTAGGCGCCCACGGAAAACAACACAACCATCATTACAAGAAACATTAGTCTTAGCCTCATGCTAAAAGAACTTCCTTTCGTTATGGATTGCCCTGGAAAAGGTTCTTTGGGCACTCATGTCCTTATAGGGATGACATCATCTGTCCAGATGATTTCCTGATAAACAAGACAGGCTAACACGCAAGGGGAGGGATTTCCACTCATGCTCCTTAACGGTCCGTGGGTCAATGTAAAAAGGCGGTGTGACAGTGGATTCCCGCTCAGGCGGGAATCCCTGGTGGTGGTATGTTTTCAACAGATGGATAGACCTCGAAACGTTTTCTAAACAGTTGTCGCTTCAAAGAGGAATGAGAGGTAGACTGCTCTCATCCATGCGCACAGGAGGGGTTAAATCGTGGAGAAACGAGGAATTGTTGAAAGTCCTGGTGACCTGAATCCCATCACCCGGCGCCATTTTCTGGAAGCTCTCACAGCCGGGGCCGTCGCCACAACCTTAAGCGGTTTTTTAGTCCATGCTGTTGGCCAGCCTGAACGAAAACCCAACATTCTCTTCATACTGGCCGATGACCTGGGATATGGAGACCTCGGTTGTTATGGACAGAAACTGATCCAGACTCCGAATCTGGACAGACTCGCGTC
This sequence comes from uncultured bacterium, assembly GCA_964581845.1. Classification (GTDB taxonomy): domain Bacteria; phylum Hinthialibacterota; class Hinthialibacteria; order OLB16; family OLB16; genus OLB16. Next base: position 4,583 of record CAZORO010000237.1, on the reverse strand, counting down.
CGAGGGGATCCGCTTCACCCAATGTTATGCGGGTTCGACGGTCTGTGCGCCCTCGCGGTGTTGCCTGATGACAGGTTTACACACAGGCCATGCACGGATCCGCGGCAATGCGCGCTTCCCCCTCCTTCCCGAAGACACCACCGTGGCGGAAGTCCTTAAGCAAGCCGGTTATGCCACAGGACTGATTGGGAAGTGGGGTCTGGGTGAACCAAACACGACCGGAATCCCCAACCGCAAGGGATTCGATGAGTTCTTTGGCTATCTCAACCAGGGTCATGCCCACAACTATTACCCCGAGCATCTCTGGATCAATGAGGAGATGTTTGAGCTGACATGGAATTTGGGCATGGGGAGGAAACAATACTCGCATGATCTCTTCACCGAACGAGCCCTTGATTACTTGACCCGCCACAAGGACCACCCCTTCTTCCTCTATCTCGCCTACACCATTCCCCACGCCAACAATGAACGTGGGCATTCTGAAGGCAATGGGATGGAGGTTCCGGATCTGGGAATCTACAAGGACCAAACCTGGCCGGAAACTGAAAAAGGGAAAGCTGCGATGATCTCCCGTATGGACACGGATATTGGAAAGATCCTCGATCACCTCAAACAACTGGGCATCGAAGAAAAGACTCTTATTCTCTTTTCTTCAGACAATGGCCCCCATCGTGAAGGGGGTGCCAAGCCGGAGTTCTTTGAGAGTTCCGGACCACTCAAGGGAATCAAACGGGATCTTTATGAAGGAGGCATACGGGTTCCCATGCTGGCACGCTGGCCGGGGAGGATTCCCGCTGGGAAGGTGAGTGATCAAGTTTGGGCTTTCTGGGATTTCCTCCCCACGGCGGCGGAGCTTGCGGGAGGAGAAGTTCCACCAGGAATCGATGGACTCTCGATGGTTCCAGCGCTCTTGGGCGGCAAGGCTCCGGAGCATGAGTTCCTGTATTGGGAATTTCATGAGGGTGGCATGAAGCAAGCGGTCCGTAAGGGCAATTGGAAGGCGGTCAGGCCGGTATCTGGACAACCGCTTGAACTCTACAACTTGGAAAATGACATGGGTGAAACCTACAATGTGGCACCAGAACAACCTGAAGTGATCGCGAGGATCGAGGAACACCTCCAGCAGGCCCGGACGGAATCCGGGCATTGGCCAGTAAAGAAGATATGACTGGAACTGGATCTTACCGCTTTTGGCTGATACTGATCCTGCTTCTGGGCACTGGGTTACGTCTTGCCTGGGTCACACGTCCCTTTGACCACCGCATCCGCACTGCTTGGCGTCAGGCTGACTATATCCAGATCGCGCGCAACTTTGATCGTGAAGGGATGAATATCTTCTACCCACGCATCGACTGGCGGGGGGACACACCTGGTTATGTCGAGGGGGAGTTTCCCTTGGTCCCATGGGTAGGAGCGATTCTGTACAAGGTGTTTGGTTACCAGGAATGGCTGCTCCGGACCATTCCGTGTTTTTTCTCGCTCCTCAGTCTATTTCTGTTGGCATGGTTCGCTCACCGTATCCTTCCTCCTGGCGGGGCGCTGTTCGCAACCGCTGCGTTTGCAATCAATCCGCTGATGGTCTATCTCTCCACTTCGATCCAACCTGAGTCTCCCATGATTTTCCTGTCCCTGGCTGCTTTTGTCTTTCTGGTTCAATGGGACTCGGAGCCCACCTTCAGAAACCTGCTCGGGGCCGCTCTATTGGCCGGCCTGGCGATTCTCGCGAAGTCTCCAGCGGCGGCGGCCGGGCTGGCATTGGGGTTTGTCGTACTCCGCAAGGAAGGGTTGAAAACCTTTGTGGATGCACGGGTTCTTATTGCAGGAGCGCTTGGAATTCTACCGCCACTGCTCTGGTACGGGTGGGCGTACCGGTTTTATGCGCTGTACGGGAACTCATTAGGGTTGTCGAATGAATCTCATTACCTCGGGTTAGATCTCCTGTTTCCTCCTACTTTTCTTTTAGGAAACCTCAAGTGGGAAACTCTCTTTGTTTTTTCTCCTGCGGGTTGGTTGTTGCTGATTGCGGCATGGGGGACCTCTCTCCGGCGTCTTCGATTGGAGTTGATCTGGTATGGAGCGGTATGGGTGTTCTATATCTTCGCGGCACGGACCTCCGGAGATGACTGGGCTTTTTATTATCATTCTTCCTCAGTGGCTCCCGCCTGCCTGCTAATGGGGGCGGGCTACGGCTGGCTGGCTGGACGGCTTCATAAAAAACTCCGTCTCGCTCTCGGAGCCTGTACACTACTCGCACTCCTGTTGATGACCGTAATACTAATTTACAAACGGGATAAGAACACCGATCTACCTCCCATCCGCGAAACTTCACAAGAGTTCGCCAAATTCATACCCCCTTCGGAGAAAATCGTGGTTAAGGGTGGAAAGAAATTCGATGAGAAAGGTTTTCCGGTGGCCTACAACGAGCCGATGGTATTCGCCTGGATGGACAGGAAGGGCTTCAATTATGCACCCGAGGACCTGAGTCTTGAGACACTCGAAAACTTAAGGAGCCGTGGAGGACGTTTCTGGGTGATGAGAGAGAGCGAAATCTCCACCATGCCGGAAGGAATGATGGAGGCGGTGGAGAAACGCTATACACTCCTTGCTCATGGTCCGGGAGGATACCGGTTGTATGATCTGGGAGTTCGTTGAGAAAGGGAGTTCCAATGAGAATCTGTTCATTCCTGGTACTCACAACACTAGCCATCTCAATATCCAGCGCGGCCGATGAGAGTCCCGTTCTCTCTCTGCGCGGAGAGATGACCGGGTTTCCATTCTGGCTCGGAACTACCCAGTATGACAACCATTGGAAGGGCCACCAGGCCAATGAATCCCGGAGTGACTGGTGGTGGTTCGACAAGGAGAATTGGACCCGGCGTTTCGCGGATATGCAGCGGTTACATCTCTCCGCGCTGGGTTTCACGCATCCTCACCCCTACACTGGCTTGGTGGATATTCCCGGTTATCCCGAAGCACGTTATTTCAGCGAGGCCGATCTGGCCCGTTACCAAAAAATGTTCCACTGGATCATCGCGGAGGGGAAAAATCATGGAGTCCGTTTGTACTTCCTCACTTGGAACATCTGTCTGCCGCCTGGAATTGTCCAGAAACATAATATAGCCGAGTTTGGGGTGGACTCACCCCTGACCCGTGCCTATACCCGCGCGGCGGCCGCGGCTTTATTCCGTGAATATCCGGATCTCGGGGGATTGATCACCATGGCGGCGGAATCCCCCCCGGGCTGTTGTGCCTTCGTGGAAGATGCGATCTGCGGTGGATTAAAAGACAGCGGATCTCATCCCGAGTTGGTCTTCTGGCCGTGGTGCTCCCTTCCAGAGGATTCCAAGCGGATCGCCACCACCTATCCCAACACCCGTCTGGTGCATTACCTGCAGTACGAGCAGCTTTTTTCGCGTCTGGCGGATCCACGCATCGGTCAATTCAGCCAGGCGTGTGGGGGGGTCCCAATGGTGGCGCTGGGCGGCCCCAAGTCAGCCCATGGGAGCTTGTTCTGGGGAGACCCGGAATGGGCACATTCCATAGTAACGAGTCTCAAGGAACAAAATGGAACCGGCTTATTCATCGAGACCTACTGCGCTGAGCCTTGGCTGGCCCGTGAGGCTTTCGCTTATTATTCATTCAATCCTGGGACCAGAGATGACACGGCACACTGGGCCCACATTATCGAGGAACACTACCAATCGCCTGGTAGCGGCACGGCTTTATTGGAAGCAATGACCCATGCCAGCAGAATTATGCCGTGTTTCTTGAAATTGGTTCACAGTCAGACCGATCATTTTATGCCGCAATTCGGATTACCGCTTGTCTACTATGTGGAGATGCCCACGATTTCCACCTATGTCTTCGAAAATGCGCAGGAATTAGATTCACGTGGATACCTCCAACCGAATATGGGACTCTGTTATCCCAATCCAGATTGGGGTGAGCGGGTGCTTTCGATCCGGGATGCGGTGGAGGGTAAGGGGCCACGTCCCGCCACCATGCCGCATCAAGTGGCGGAGGAGCTCGAAGGCCATGCGGCCGCTGTGGCTAAAGCACTGGAAAAGATGACCGCCACAAGTACCACAAACCTGGAGACCCTCAAGCAGCGGCTAATGCTTAACGCAGCCTTGGGAGAGCATTACGCGCTGAAAATCCGTGCGGGAGTGGAGTGGGAGCGGTTCAAGCATGGCGAGGATTCCGGTCCTGCTTGTTTAACTGCATTGGAAAAATCGGTCAATGTCTGGGAGAAAGTGTCCACTGTGGCGGACCAGCTTTTTCCCCGGCCGCTATCCTTCTGGCGGTCCTCACTGCCATTCCCTCCCCCCTGGACTCAGAACCAACTCTGGAGTGGATACGGCATGGTACGCGGGCATTGGCACGACCACTTGGGGCCTTTCCAGAGGGAGGTTGAATTTGTCCGCGAGCAGCTAGCTCTGGGCCGTGACAATGCAAGGCTGCCGTTGTGGAAAGACCTCTTGGGCGAATAACATCCCCGAAAAAAACACGCTCTCCATGAAGGGACGGCAAATGTGAGAATGAGGTGGGACTGTCTTAAAAAAAAGGTGTTGTTCACCAGCCGT
>CAZORO010000236.1:0-8097 GCA_964581845.1 uncultured bacterium | reverse complement strand
AGGGCGGAATCTGACTGGAAGGAGTGCTGGGTGTGACTGGGGCTGAATTCTGGAGTTCCGCAAACCGATAGGATAGTGTCAACACCACGAAGATGCCCGCTTCGAGGCCTTGCGCCAGAATGGGTTCGATCTCTTCACGGCTCATGTGGGCCAAATCCAAACCTTCAAGCAAGTTGTCGATAGACTGCGCTGTTCCCCTCATCCCACACAGCTTTGTCGGCCTGGCCCCGTATAAACTGAAGCACAGAAACTTCAGACGGGTAAAGGGTAACGTAAATTTGGTTTTAGTCTGACTTTATTATTCTATTCAAGAGTAGCAATAATCCTAATATTGTTCTTGATGTTTTTAAGAATTATACAATCTTTGTTGAATTCTTTATGCTCCTGTCCATCAATGGTAACACCTGTGATCCTTTTATCTCCCGGTGGACGCAACTTGATGTAAATGGGGGATGTATTTATCCGAACAGGTGGGGACAGAAAGAATAATATCTTGTTCTCCTGGATGTTTGAAACTGTTTCTAGGGATACTACACCATAATGCGTTGGTGCATTAACTATATCAATCCGTTCACCCTGTTCATACCATCGGCGAGGAGTACCTTGAAGTAGATAGAGAGTATCATCACGCTCCTGGATAAGCATAGTCCTGGCCATCCGAATCATACTTGAAATGGAATGCAAATGAGGTTGAGTATTATTCCACCACTCAAATGTTGTTAGAGTCCGTGGTGAAACATCCGCAGCGAGTATCGTATAGAACATTCTTAGGAATTCCTCTACACGTCCAAGCTCCAAAAGGGTAATCGCTAAGTCCTGACTATAAAACATATTATTTGTAGCCGATTTTTCTAAACTTCCTTGATGTGTGTGCTCGATATTCCAGCAGATAACATGATCAATCCTTAGATCAGCGCAGGGGAGAACTCTAGCATAGGCAAGGTTAATCGGACCACAGACACCGTTAAAAAAGGAATTTTCAAATCTCGGAGCGTGAAGGGTCCAGGGAATGAACCATGGATCACTGGATTTGTCTGTCAAACGATCAATAGCGGCAATGATATCTTGCCGATATTCCTCAGCCTCATTAAGGAGTTCCTCACTCTCTGAATATCCCCATTCTTTCATAAGCAATGCGGTCTCATGAAGCCCCATATAACTGATAGCATCCGTATATGTGAAATATCCCACTCCACCAGGTCCCCATTCATCAGGCATATCACAAACGAATTTCCCATTGATGAGTCCTGCACATGGATTTCCGGGTGTCTCCTTTGAGAATCCTCGTTCTCGACGAATCCATTCCACTCCTTCGAGGACCTGCTTATTATGACAATCCCACCAATTCTTGTCGTTTGACAACCTTGCATGTTGAACCATGGACCATAAGGCCCAACCATTACAGCTTGCCCACGAGCTTAAACTTCCATCATGATCTGTGTTGGTTATATCGCTGAAACAACCCTGATGTGTCCGTGTTCCCGCTGGTTTACGCTGTCCTTGCCGTAGGAAAATTGTCTCCAATAACTGTCGAGAGGTATTATGGTCTCCCATCAGATCCAATGCATAAATCCATTTCGCGCTGGTATCGTCCCACTGACGCCGGTAGCAAACCGAATCAAAACAAATCCAGTTTCCATTCCACCTCTTTGTGAGATTATATCCATCCAACATCCCCTTTTGAATAATGCGATTAAGAACCTTATCCGGAGTGGAAATATTCGTGATATTATTCCTAATATTCCTCCATTCCAAAAGTGTGTCCTTCCTGTCCTTCTCCACGGATCTTGTGATCAGCTCAGAAGCTTCAACTCGTGGCGGATCCGATTTCACATGATCCATACCGGGAGAATCAAAGACACAGTTGAAAGCGATTTTCCTGGTTTCGCCAGGCGGAATTAAACCCCGTACCTCAAGAGCATTATAAAGACCACCACTCCGGAGCAAATCTATAGGGCAATTGGAATCATATTGGAAATGCCGTGGAAAAATGGGTAAGAATTCAACGTTGAATCCTAGGGGAGGGAATGCTGCAAAACGGGCACTTTCACTTTCAAAGACTACTCCATCATGAAAAGTAAGATCGCGTTGTATTTTCCCAATGTTGCCAATCCGTGTTGCCAGTATTGCAAATTCACGTGTGTTTGATGATATGTTTGTAATGTGAAATTCTGCCCAACCCAACGTACTCTCAAGGCCTGTTGTATAGGAATCTCCACGTAAAGCCCTTGCAAAAGACATTTGTTGTAGATTCCAACCACTAATATTCCACTCGGTTAAAACGCAAGGCAAAACATCATCGACAAGTTTCTGTCTGCAAGTGGGTTCCCAACCAAAGGGAATCGCTCGATCATCCTCAACTATGGCGAAGACCAGCGCATTAGAGATATAAGCCGTACCTGGGATTACCCGGTCAAAATTATACATGATTTGACCAGAAGTCGAAACGCCAATATCGGCAGGATCTGAAGGTGGACCTATTGGTGTAAGAATACTATTGTCGTCATATTGATTACTATACCACTCGATACTTCCCTCTTGCCTTTGAGGAGGTGGTTGAAAACGTTCTGTCTGTTTAATTTCAAGGTACTTCTTACAGATTTGATCAGGCAGAGAGAGAGGTATCTCATCAGAGGCAGTCAAACCAAACCAAGAAGGAGATTCCATAATTTTAGCCGTAACTTGAATTTCGGCTGGTTGACCAGGCTTGATCCATGATATAGGTACGGTGAGGTAGAAATACCCCACGGCATATTCGGGAAAGACTTTGTAATCTTTAACAGGGGGTGCATATTTAATAGTAAAAATTAATCGAGAAGATACCACACGTCCAGAAAAATTCGTTGGTTCAAGAGCGACATCAAAATCGACCGCATCCTGGCCATTCACTGAAATGGTAAAGCCGCTTTGATGCGAAGGTCCAATTCCCATGGCCCCCATCCAGACAAACGTAACCGTGGAGGACGATATTTGGACAGGAACCAGCGCGGTTGACCAATGCATTTGATTATGGTCTTTTTGTTTTTTGACAATTGAAAATGTAACTTCTCCACGATGAGTATTCCATTTTTCATGGGAGCCACCCTTTACCCCCCCTGCTAGACCACAAACAAAAACTGGATTATGTGGATCATTAGCATAAGAATGAGAAAGAGTTAGCACAAGCAAAATGATTCCGCATAGAATTATTGAAATACTCTTTAAATACATCATATTTCATTATCCTTACGTTCGTGATTATGAAGAATAGTCAACAGTATAAAAAGGAGGGGCTTCCTCCAAGGGAAGCCCCTTAGCAAAATCAATTGTATCACAGGAGATCATATTAGCTCAGTAAAGTTTCCAGTTATGGACATCGGCTGGTGGAGGTGTCGGAGTTGGAGTTGAAGTTGGCTCGGGTGCGTGCGCCAATCTGGAAAACTCGTAGGCTTCGAGACCATCAATTACAATAACGTTAGTTGTCAAGGATGGTGAACTGCCTGAATCAGAGGAGATGACAATTTCAGCTTGTTGGTCATTGTCCAAATCAGCGATCCTCAAGCCAGTAATAGGGGCATCATGGGCCTGATTGTAATTGGAAAGGAGATCCGTTCTAACCCAATAACCGCCTTGCGTTGGTCGCGAATACCCCACAGCGAGAAACGAAGTGGGATCGCTCCGGTAAAAAGCGATGAGTCTACCATCGAAAGTTCCCATCACTATCTCGAGTATTCCATCTCCATCCAGATCACCGAAACGAGCGACACTCGGGCCGTTGACACCTTCCACAGCCGTATCGTCTGTAAAGACGATTTCTGTTGCGTTTCGTGCGGAAGCGACAGGGTCTGCCGGCATCGCCTCACCATAAGGAGTAGGCGGTGTACCCCAAGGATGTGCTTCGTACTCAAAGATAGCCAGGGTGGTGGCATTTGCTGCGAGGAGCACATTGAAATTAGTGGGTGTATTCACAGAGCCGTCTGAGATACGACAACAACGCGGCATGCATCTGCCCATACCAGCCGTACAACGATCCAGTTGATTGGGGGTTTGTAAAGTCAAGTCGACACAAGTGTGTGGTGGTTTCCCTGGGACGTCATCAAGGTTACCACGGACACCTACTTCAGAGCCGCATCCCTGGTATGCGCGAACCCCATCCGTGTATCCGTCACCGTTGAAGTCACCCAAGCAACCTACGGCCTCTTCGCAGCCACTTCCTGCGTTGTCAAAGGACATACAGCACCAGGTTCCGGTACCGATCGGCGCTGTATCCCGGGACCAGATCGACTCATCCCACCCCGCGTACCAAGCAGCAAACGAGGTTTTGGTGCCTTCCTCATTGAGGGCTTTGCCTACGTCAATGTTGTTTGCGAAGGGCATCGCCTCACGCACTTCCTCCTCAGATACATAGTTGGCGATGCTGGCTGTACCGAGGGCAGCATTATCGCGCTGGATCAACCGGAAGCCTTTGTTGCTTGCATTTCCTGAGATAACAAGGTCATCCAGCCCATCCCCGTTCTGGTCGCCCACTCCAAGAACCAGAGGATTTGCAGCATTACTCAGACTGCTTAAAGGAACCGCTTCACGTACCGTCTGTCTGGGTGGACCATCCGCGTACTTCAAAGATACCAAGGAGTTTGTTATCCCTTTCTCGGCATAGACGATCTCGGGACTACCGTCATGATCGATGTCCATGACCTCTACGTCAGGGATGCCAACCCCTGCTACTCCTGTCTGGGATTCAAGGGTGAGATATTTCAACTGAGCCACGACAGGGGTGGGTGTTGGAGTGGCTGTAGGAAATGGGGTTGGCGTATAGAGGTAGCGCGAAGAGAAAAGGATGTTCTCAAGTCCATCAATGATGATGGCATTCTCTGTCTTTGTGATTGCCTCGGTGTGTGCGTCGGGATAATTAGAGCCAACAAGAATTTCCTTCTGGCCGTCGTTATCCAAATCTGCCACGGCAATACCAGTCACCGGAGCATCATGATTACCGGGGTACTCAGCGAGTAGATCCTCGACCAAATTCGCACCACTCTGCCTATAGGGTTTTGTGGGGTCATTGTACCAATAGACGGCAAGCTTGCCATCGTAAGAACCAGCAAGAACCTCAAGGAATCCATCATTGTCCAGATCAGCATACTTAACACGAGTAAAAGCAGCCCAGCGTCCATTATTTCTAGTATCCCGTGATACTTTAATTGCCCAAAGCTGCATTTTTGACCCATCGGGGGGATTGTTTACCATGGGAGCGCCATAGGTTCCGCCGTAATTCCACAAACGCAACCTGTTCTCTATTCCAACACCACCCCAGTAATCAAATATCCCACAAATAAGTAAGTTTTGAGCTTCTGCAGTTCCGGGGTTACCATTCGAGATCCGGCATGTTCGTGCTTGCCATTCTCCCCGCCCGGCATCAGCCCTCGCTTGTACATCCCATGAAGCTGGGCAGGAAGTCGCACCGTTACTACTCCGGACGCCAATTTCATTGTCGCACGTTAAAAAGGCTCGAGCGGCATCTGTGTTCCCATCGCCATTCCAGTCTCCCAAGCATCCGATTGACCACGTACAGGAACTACCGGTGGTATCGAATTCATTACGGCACCATGTTCCCGAACCAATTGGCGCGGTATTTCTCGACCAAATGGATTCATTGGCACCGGCATACCATGCCGCCACGGAGGTCTTCGTTCCTGTCTCGTTAAATCCCTTCCCGCCGTCAGCATCAATCGCATAGAGTGTGTTATCACCGACCTCCGATGCGTAATTGGCACCAGTTCCACTTCCCAGAGTGGAATTATCACGTTGGATCAAGCGGAATCCAGGGACTTTAACGGCCCCCGTTTCACCTCGAAAGATCACCAAGTCATCGATAGCGTCGCCATTCTGGTCACCAGAAACGAGAAACGAAGGCTCGATCGCATCATTCAGGCCAGCGAGGGGAACTTCTTCCCGGTTGGTCGCCACAGTACCATTGTACTTTCCCGAAACGAGGGCGTTGTTGAATCCTCTCTGGGCATACACCCATTCCAACTGACTATCATGATCAATGTCCATAATCGCCACGTCTGGGATCCCCGCTGTCTTTCCAGTGCTAGAGTCGAGGGTCAAGTACCGCAATTGCGCTTCCGCTGGGATCCCAAGAGTACCAAGGAGACAGATACACAACCCAAGTAACGGACCACGTAGTAATGAGATACTACTCTTTACCATTTCTTTCCTCCTCCTATTCAGGATCTTTCTGAGCTGATGCTTCAGCTCAAGATGACTACAAGTCCATATCTTCAATACTATCCTTCATTATCTTTCCCTCCTACGGCGGTTTTAGAAACAAACCAGGCCATATCTGAGGGATTACTGAGGCGGTTCCACCGCCACAAAATCGAAAGGTCACGCCAGGTCAACAACCAAATACCTCATTTTTCGCCGCCTTGGTGATTGCCAAGTCTTTGTGGCCTGTATAGCAGTTATGTTTAATCAAGACACCCTTCAGATATTCCAGTGACTCAATATAACGCTGGTCGATGTCCTGAATCGTTCCCAAGCGATGACCCTTGGTCACTACGGGTGAGCACTGCTCCGCCGACAGTAGGCCGTCGTAACCGATGCCGCGGATGGATTGGATGAACAGTTCCCAATCCAATAGGTCGCGAGGGTCACCGGGTGTTACTTCTTCCCAACTGTAAGGCGCTCCGCCGATAGTGCGGTTAGTGCGCAAGGAAATCGTGTGGGAATAGACCATCAAGCCCTTCATTCTCTCCACTGTCTGGCGGACGAAATCTGGTTCCTGTGATTCAAGCAAAGGAAGATCCAGCCCGACTTTCAAGCTGGGGACGCCCACTTCCTCTATCATCTGCAACGTATCATCGTTATTGCCGGTGATTTCCGGATGAGTTTGCAAAGCCAGGGTAATGCCAAGGTCCTGGGCGAAAAGGGCTACTTCACGGAGTCCCGCCCGTACTTGGTGCCAGGCCTCGAGCCAGTCTTCGGCGCGTGATACGCGGCGAGAACGCGACTCGAAGGCGGGGAAGCCGTATCCGCTACCGGCGTATGGATTCTGGAAGTAGCCCCAGAAAGCAGCCAGCACGCGGACCACCGGCGAGCCAAGATCTTGTGCCATGCGGATGCATTCCTTAACGTACAGGATCTCTTTCTCCTGGGCGTAAAGGAGGACATGATTGGATTCCTGGAAATTCGTGCAACAGACTACGGCGCCCATCTCAAGATCGAGTGAGGCATAGAGATCACGCAATACCTTGCGGCGTTCATTGTCCATATCAAGGGGAAAGCCCAGCGGCCGGTGGGCATAGATGCAAGCGGCATCATAGCCAAACCTGGCCGCTCGCCGCACAGCATCCTCCAAAGACAATCGCTCGCCGGGCATGGTGAAGTAGCCACCGTAGCCGACTACGTCGAGACTCAGTCTCATTCTCAACTCCTTATCAGGGTACATTTGGGGCTGCGGTGAAATTGGCGTCTGTGGCTTGACAGGCGTTCTCAGCCCGGTTAACTTCACGCACTAAGATAACTTAGTGCGTGAAGATGACCTTGTCTAGACCCTTTGGAGGATCTTCCTTGAAAACTACTAGAAAACCCTTGGCCAAGTACGTGAAAATCATGCAGGAGGTCGTGAAAGCGATACGCCACGGCGATCTCGGCCCCGGTGGCCGGATCCCCTCGGAAAACGAACTGATCGAAAAGTACAAAGTCAGCAACACCACCGCCCGCAGGGTTCTGGATGAACTGGAACGCGCCGGTTGGGTGACTCGCATCAAGGGCCGGGGTACTTTCGGTCACGGCCGCTATGTAGACCGTTCCGTCGACCGGATCCTCGGCTTCACCAAAAACATGGTTGAAGCCGGGCGGGTTCCCTCCACCCGCTTGTTGAGTGTCAAACTACGTCCTCGTGGCCGCACCTTGGTGATCGACTCTCACCGTTACATCTTGGCCGGTCCAGTATGCGAGATCAAACGCCTCCGCCTGGCCGACGAGGTACCCATGATGGTCGAAACACGCTACGTTTCCGAAACCATCTGTCCGGGAATCCACAAGAAGAAACTGGAAGGTTCACTCTATGACATTTACGAGCAGGACTACGGTTTACAGTTGATGCAGATAAAC
>CAZORO010000235.1:0-8105 GCA_964581845.1 uncultured bacterium | reverse complement strand
GGAGAAGGGGGTTGGGGGGATGAGGTCTGAAACGTTGTACAACCAAGCCAGTAAAACAATAGGAAAGATGAGTCTTCACCATCCCGTGGCACGGCAACCATTCTACTTCGTAACCTTGAATGAATAGGCGCCTGATTCAAGCTTGAAAATCGCGCGGGTTCCGATGGTGTTGATGTATTTTAAGCCTTCCGTCTTAACTGGTTTTCCTCCGCTCAGGATTGTTTTCCCGTTTTCAGTTATGACTGGATGAACTCCCACAGGCACTGGCAGCTCAACAAGGCCATGGGTATTGGCGGGTAGCACGATATCAAGCAAGAAGGCATCCCCCTCGCGGCGCCAGGAACTGGAGACGGCTCCATAGCGGGTGTCGATCGAGCCTTTGGCCCACTGGAGATCCCCCAGGGGAGTGGGTTTGAAGTAGATCAGCTTGTAACCAGGCTCATCCGGGTCGGAGTCAATTCCAGCGATGGTCTGGTAATACCATTGTCCCACCGCGCCGAGTGCATAGTGATTCCGCGAATTCATGCCGGGGCCTTCGGTATCGCTGTTCCAGAGTTCCCAGATGGTTGTAGCACCTTTCCTGACCATGTATCCCCAGGAGGGATAAGTGTCTTGAACCGCCAAACGCCACAAGACCTCCTGATCATCGCTCCACCGGCTGAGTGTGGGCATCAGGTAAGCGCTCCCGATCAAGCCAGTTGAGAGGTGAAAATCCCGCTCGCGGATGTCATTCACCAGATTCAGTGCCACCATTGGAGCAAGATCTTCCATGGCAATCCCGAAATGGAGCGGTAACACCTTGGTGGTTTGGGTTTCTCCCTCGTATTCAGCCTTTCCCAGATTGAAGTAAGTCTGGTTGAAGACATTGGCGGTCTTCATCGCCAGGGCCTTGTAGCGGTTGTGATCATTGAGTTTGCCAAGCGTCTTGGCCATGCGGGACATTAACGAGGTGGAGTAGTAAAAATATGCTGAAGCAATCAGTTCCTTGGGAGATGTCACCGGGGCGATCCAATCACCATAAATATGCTCAGGCTTGTACAGCCCCTTCACACTCTTCTTTTCCATGAAGCTAATCCACTTAGCCATCGCCCCGTAGTGATCCTCGATGATTCGTTTATCGCCAAACTCCTGGTAGACCACCCAGGGTACGATCACGAGGGCATCCCCCCATCCCGGCGAGGCAGGTCCTTGGCCAATCGAGGGGGCCACATCGCTCACCCAGCCCATCTCGGGGTTCTGGGTATCCACGAGGTCGGTGATCCACTTGTTATAGAACCGGGCCATGTCGAAGATCCGTGAGGCGGTGGGCGCGATCGCTTGGGCATCGCCGCTCCAACCTAGCCGCTCATCCCGTTGGGGGCAATCGGTCGGAATGCCATGGATATTACCGCGGATGCTCCAGGTGATGTTCTTGTGGATCTGGTTGATCAGATCATTAGAGCACTCGAATTGGCCGATCCGGCGGACATGACTGTGAAAGACAACCCCGGTAATCGCATCCACCGTGGGTGTTCCAGGGAAACCGGTGACCTCCACATAGCGGAACCCGCGATAGGTGAAGCGTGGCTCCCAGACTTCCTCCCCCGCGCCTTTCAGGATATAGCGGTCGGTCACTCTGGCGCTCCGGTAGTTCTCGGTGTAGATGTTGCCATCCTCCTTGAGCACTTCGGCGAAGCGTAGCTGAACCGTGGTTCCCGCGGTACCACTGACCTTGAGACGTGCCCAGCCCGCCATGTTCTGGCCCATATCGAACACGAACACGCCAGGTGAGGGTTCCTTGACGGAAATGGGTTTGAGTTCTTGTGTGACTTGGATCGGTTCACATTGCTGTGAGACCATCTGAGCCCTTAAGGATTCAGTGGCCTCTACAGTGGCCCAACCCTCATCCTTGAATCCTGGCTGGTTCCAACCAGGGAGCTCCAAGCGGGCATCATAACTCTCTCCATGGTAGAGGCTGTCTGAAAGGATTGGGCTGGGATGCTTCTTCCAGGTGGTGTCCGAAACCACTATTTCATGGCTTCCATCCTTGTAATCCACCTCGATCTGGCAGAGGGCATGGAAAGCATCGGTCTTGTAAAGGGGGGTGGAAAGACCCATTAAGACCTCCCCCCACCAGGCATTCCCCAACATCATACCGAGGGCGTTTTCGCCCTGTTTGAGAAGCGGAGCGATATCATAGGTTTGGTACTGGATGCGCTTGTTGTAATCAGTCCATTCCGGAGCCAGGATGTTGGCGCCAACGCGCTGGCCATTGAGGGTCATCTCGTAACATCCCAGTCCGCTCACATAAGCCCGGGCTTTCTTAACCTCCTTGGAAAGATTGAAAGACTTACGGAGCATGACCGGAGCGCCAGGCTTTTTATCTTCCGTTTGAGATTTCTCCCCAGTGGCTTTAATCCACTGAGCCTTCCATTCCTCCGGATCGAAGATCCCGGTCTCCCAGGAAGCGATCTCCGGCCAGGTGCTCGGATTTCCATCTTTGTCCCAGGTACGGACCTTCCAATAGTAGACTGTCCTGGAAGCCAGCGGTTGACCCTGGTAGACCACATCAACCGATTGATCTCCCTTCACCTGCCCGCTGTCCCAGACCCTGCCATTATCGATCGCGAGAGTTTCCGGGTTATCCGATACAAGAATCTGGTAAGCGGTTTGTTTGGAGCCACGTTCCGTTCCAGGCACCAGCCAAGTCAGCCGGGGCTGACGTGAATCGATTCCCAGGGGATTGACTTGATTCTCACACAGGAGACGGGTGGGCGGGGGTCCGGGAGGAGGTGATTCTTGGCCGAATGTGGGGTTAAAGGAGCAGATCATAAAAAGGAGCACTGAGCTTGTGATGGAAGTGTATCCATCCAAAACACATGCAGAAATCCATCCACAGCTGACTCTCTTGTTTTTCATTGGGTATCCCTCTCGTGGAAAGTACGCGGATATAGAGAAAACGATGAGCGTGGTAGAAAGTTACCGGTGTGAAATGAATAGATCAATCCCGGTTCAGGGGACCACTATAAAAAGGAAACTGGAGGTTGCGTTCAGCCTCCAGAGTGAATGGCCGGAGTACAAGGAATCGGTTGATTCAACCGATAACCCCAGAAAAGCCTGTCACCGGAATGCAACTCCGGCGCCAGCTGTTTTTATCTCGCTCTTCCAAAGGTCTCAAGGATCAGGCGCCGTTTTTCAACCTGGTTAGGAGAGATCAGGAAGGCCTCCTCGACAGCCTCAATGGCCAAGTCGACCTTGGACTTCTCGCTGGAATGCAGGGTGACAATTGGCTCACCCTTTTCTACCCGGTCTCCGATTTTCTTGTGAACGATGAGTCCAACACGATGATCGGTGGGTTCCCCACGGCGGTTCCGGCTTCCTCCCAGGTGGAGCCAGGCTGTTCCCAGGCTGTTGGTGTCGATAGATTTGATAAATCCGGCGCGTTGCATAATCACTTCACGCTTGCCTTGACCCCTGGGAAGCATCTCCGGATTGTCCAGTACTTGAGTATCGCCCCCCTGGTTGGAGACCATTTCCTTGAGTTTTTTGAAAGCACGCTGGTCGCGGATCGCCTCCATCGCCAGAGCGCGTCCCCGGTTCAGATCGGTCACCATCTGCGAGACAATCAACAATCCCGCGGCAAGGTTCAACGCCAACTCGCGTAGATCCTCGGGCCCCTCGCCTTTAAGAACCGCGATGGCCTCCTGCATTTCCAAAGAATCGCCAATGGCGTGGCCAACTGGATTATCGCAGTCGGTGATAACCCCTCCCACTTGGAATCCCAAGTCCTCGCCCACGCTGAAGATCTGGTCAGCCATGTCATGGGCTTGTTGCAAGGTCCTGGCAAGTCCACCTGAACCACAGGCCACCTCGGCGACCAAGCCACGAGCCCCCACCGATCCCTTGCGGGCCAGAAGACTGGCCAGTGTCAAAGAAACGCCCCCAATCGTGCCCGTGTTGGCGCGGATCTGGTTCATGCGGATCTCGGCGGGAGCCATTTCAGTGGTTTGCCCAATGACTGCTATGCCGACATTCCTAACTGATTCCTGGAATTCCTGGATGTTGATATCGGTACGGAAATTGGGGATGGCCTCGAACTTATCCAGTAAACCTCCCACATGCCTGAGAGACCTCTCTCCTAGAACCGGGATTTTCACGCCAAAAGCGGCGGCGGTTGGCAGGGCTACTAATGCGGCATTCCCCCCAATTCCACCTGTCTCCGCGATATCAGCGGGAGGGTACGAAAGATCGGTGAAACGGAGCATCTGGCCAGAGCTCATTAAGGCACGGGTGAAGGCTCCCGTCTCGGCTTCATCGAGACCATTCAGCACAATCGCCATCAGAAAGGCAGATGCCTGTTCCAGAGCGATTTCTTCGCGTTGGATCCCCTCCACAAAGGAGGAAATCTCCTCCGGACTAAGCGGCTCCCCCTCCCTCTTGCGGATGATCAGTTCAACCCAGTCAGCCATTCTTTTCTTCCTTCCTCGACATTTTCCGCCATCTTCTCCAAGGGAATACAGACAGCTTCCACGCGAGCCGCCCCGACTCCCTGAGCCTATTCAATTTTACTTTTCAGGAGAAACCCCAGGAGGAGGATTCCCGGGTGAGGGTCTTTGCGGTTAGTCCACGGGCATCCTCATCGCACCAATCGTCTTGGGCGCATCTCGGAATAAGACCATAGCACGGAAATCCGCCCAGACAAAGAGTTTATCGAAGGAAAATCACTCTACCTTATCTTCAGGGTCCTTAAATGCACGAGTAGCTCTTCCATGGGAAGACCGACGATATTGCTCCAGGACCCCACATACCGCTCCACAAAACCAGCAGCTCCCCCTTGAATTGCATAGGCACCCGCCTTGTCCATTGGCTCGTTGGTCTCCACATAATCCTGGATCTCTTTTTCATTTAGATCCCGGAAAATGACTTGACTCGCCACATGGAACTCAGCTACTTCCATCGTTGGAGAATCCAATGTGGAACAGACCAGCGCCACTGCGGTCAGAACTTCATGCTGGCGTCCCGAGAGGAGTCTGAGCATCCCGATAGCCTCTTCCTGGGTGTATGGCTTTCCCAGGATCATGTTGTCCACTATGACCACTGTGTCAGCACCAAGGACCCACTTATCCGGGTGAAGAAGGGAGATAACAGTGGCTTTTTCACGTGCCACCCGGCTGGCGTATTCGAGAGGTGTCTCCCCCTCGACAGGAGTCTCATCGACTTGAGCTGGAATGATCTCGAATGGGATGCCCGCTTCAGAGAGCAGTTCCCGGCGGCGTGGCGAGGCACTGGCGAGGATCAAATTTCCAGCCCGCCCATGAGAACAACTCCTGGACCAGCTGGAAAGATTGGGTCGGCTGGCTTGATTTGAACCGCTTGAAGGAACCTCATTCTCCATGTTCCTCCTCGCGCGCCGGTTCCTTTTTCGTGGTCTTCTTCTTTTGTGCCGGAGGAACAGGTGTGGGGATATAAGGACAGAGATGTTTGTTCCAGTGGTTCCACTGAGTCACCATTTGATCATGCGAATTGATAATCCAGCGTGCGGTCTCGAAGCCTCGTACATCCACATGCAGATTCGGGGTTTGGGGGCTGCGATCGGGGACATCATGTTCGCCATAAGTTCCGCAACCCCCCGCCAGCCCTGATTTGTCACCCAAGGCCTGGCAGTCGATCGCATCCACGATCTCATCACGGATCCAAAAGGCATCCTCCTGGTCGCTCTTCCCATCTCCATTCATGTCATCCATCATGCCATCGCCATCCCGGTCGACATAGAAATCGGCGGCGGCGCCATACATGTGCGAGCTCAAACCCTTGGTGTATTTTCCTCCGACTCCCCCTTGTTGTTTCTTCCAGTGGTTGTAGCCGGGACTGCGATAACCCGCGAGGATTCCCAAGGTGTTCACTTCGATCCCTTTCTCTTTGAGACCATCGATGATGCTCTCCAATTTCAGGACCAACTTGGGATTGATGGCCACATACTGGGGGAACTGGTTGATTTCGGGGGATTGGGGAGTGGTGTAGGGAAAATGCAGGTCAAAGTCGCCGATCCTGAAATGCGGAGAGATTTTCAAGTTCTCATTCGCCTCGGTCACTTTGTACCAGTACTCAGGCCGCTTGTAGAATTCTTTGTGTGTTTTGGAGTTTGGGTAGGTCCCGATTAGTTTTTGAACCGTGGGCGGGATGTCTTCCCACTTGACCGGACAGATCAACCGCAGGCTGGTTTCGCCCTTGAGGAGGGCGGTGGTGCCTTTGCCGGACATCACCTTGAGTGATCCACGGAAAGAGAGGGTAATGTCGCCGCCCTCTTTCGGAAGAGGGAACTCATACCGTCCTTGTTCCAAAGAGGTAATTGAGGCACCTCCCTCCGATTTCCAATCCACCTGGACACGTTCCTCCAAGTCCGGATGGGTTTCCACATAAGTCCGGATGGAGGTGGGCGCATCGCCGGTAAGGTCGATGACGGGACGTAAGGTGAATTTGAAAGACTCGCCACCCTCCACTAGCAACGCTTCATCCTGGCAAAGCGCATTGCCTTTCACACGGAATACAATCGAGCCTGGCAGTTCCACTGGGCCTTTCTGGGTGGCCGCCTCCGCCTGTTCCACCGCACCTCTGGTCAGGTCAGGTACCTCAAACCCCTTAACGACATAAAGAGCCACCCCTCCCGCCACAAGCAACAGGACGAATAAGAACAGATTGAATATGAGCCAGAAAAATTTCATGTTCGTTTCATAGAGGGGATGGTTATTGGGATGGCTGGACAAACAATTCCCAGTTTTTCCCTTTCGATTTCCCTGATATGGGTTCTCTTCTCCTCCCCTATCACTCTCCCCCGGGAATGTCCATGTTAGGGTGCCATGACCGGAAGCTTTTGAGAAGGCGGGGCAGGTTCCCCTTGTTCTCATCTGTCCAAGGTGTCAACATTTTTGTGGCTGGATCTTCCATTTTCCAGAGGTTCTTGGAGATGTCACTGCATTTTCTAGGCTATTGTAGTTTTCCTGTCCTTCTTCTGGTTCTAGCCTGCGCTTCCCCCGCCGCGCCCCTTGTCCTCGATATTGAGTTCTACCGCACCGCGGTTTCACCCGGCACCGTGGTTGAGGACCTCCAGATCCTTCGTGAAATTATTCCAGAGCTTGCCAGACGTATGTTTCCGGTGTCCCCCCAAACAGGCCGGTATGCTCCTGAAACTCTCGAATTCAAGTTATCGACAATTCCTAAAGCGGGGCCGGGATATGGCGTTGAAACGGAATCAAAACTAATTGTGAACGGTAGACGTTACCAGCAAGCTGCGGAGACTTACCTGAAATGGCGGAAAGAATACGAGCAAAATTGGATCCAGTCCAACACCACCGGCTGGGAACCGAAAGCGGGGCTAAGGACTCCATTACAGATCATCTTCGGTGATACCAGACTGGATCCACGTGGTAAGGCTTTGGCTATGCTGAGAATTTATTCGGACTCTCTCTCCCAGTCTGGAACCTCTCTGGCTCCCAAGCTCAATCCCACGCCTACTCCTCCCCCAGAGTTCTGGCCGGTGTCGGATATCATCGAGATGCCGGAAGTAAATGGATCTGTACAAATCAACATGCGTGGCGGCAAAGTGACTGTTCTCGATAAATCGGCTGGAAAGGCCACGATCATCCCCTTCGATTCCTCAAGGAATCCAAGGCTCTGGCTGGCCACCTTCCGCAAGCAAGCCCTCCGTTTTGGTCTTCCACAGGCGATCAAGATGGAACAGGCGAAGGTGCCACGGATCTCAAATGAGAATATGGCGAAACCAGTTCTTCGTAACGAACCATCCGATCCGGTTCCTGCCATCCAGGCGGAAAAACCGAAACCCCGGATCCCATGGGGTGAGTAGGGGTGATTCATCACTCCCATCTGGCTCTTCTCACCGGTCGATGTAACAAGTGGCTAATGGATGTCCAGCCAGCTCGGAGTGAAGGACCAACAGCGAGCGTGCCAGGGTATCCGCGCGGGTGATGCTCTCGTAATGATTGGTTCTTGAACTGGCACGGGGTAAAGGTCCCTGATTCCAGAACAACTCGATGGCCTGATCCGCGAACCACTCCGCCCGGTGGAGGAACTTCCTGTCAGAGGTCATCCGGTGTGCCGCCACCATCAGG
>CAZORO010000234.1:2739-8121 GCA_964581845.1 uncultured bacterium | reverse complement strand
GGAGAACCTTGGAATTACCGTTACAAGGAGATCCGCTTCATCCGTAAACGGTTAAACAACGCACCTCATCCTTCAGCAAAATGATGGATTTTTTTGACAACCCAACTTATGTGGGCATTCTTATCGGCTCTTTCATCATTGCCTTATCGGGCGCGGTTGCTCCAGGCCCTGTATTGGTCCGAACCATCGCCCAGGTTCCACGGCATGGCTTCCTGACCGGCCCCTTCATCGTGCTTGGCCACAGTATCCTCGAACTGACCATGGTCATCGCCATCATTTTAGGACCTGGGCAAGTGCTCACCCGGGATGGTGTGTTCACCGGAATTGCCTTGGCGGGAGGACTAGTGCTTCTGTGGATGGCATACGGCATGATCCGGAGTCTTCCTCAGGTGAGTCTATCGAATGTGGGGAATACAGCGGCAGCGAATCTGGGCCGTTCGAATCTGGTCATGGATGGAATCCTACTTTCCGCGGTCAGTCCGTACTGGTCCTTATGGTGGGCCACCATAGGTCTATCGTTGATCCTGGTGGCACAGAAGATGGGGGTGTGGGGATTGGTCATCTTCTATGTGGGGCACATCCTGGGTGATCTGGCCTGGTACAGTCTTGTCAGTGGGGTTTTCGCGGCGGGGAGCGCCTGGATGACTGACCGGGTTTATCGTGGAGTTATTGGTGTGTGTGGGGTCGGTTTGGGGGTGTTTGGGGTGCTCTTTGTGGTGGAGGCGGGGAGACGGATGGTGGGGTAGCGTTTCCAATCGCGGGCGTGAATATGAATCACGGAAGGAACGGATATTGGGGAAAAAACGGAAGATGATGGATTAGGGTTCCTCCCTTTTCCATGAGTTTCGGGGTTCCTTCACGGCCTAATCGATTACATACAGTTACGAATTCCGGGTAGCTTCGACAGAGCTCTTACTTCACTGCTGGCGACAAAAACTCCGAAGGAAATGGAGTCGCATTGGGCAGGTTGGAACCTGGAGCTCGCCACATCATCCAAACATAATAGGGAACCCGTACGCCAGGACCATGATCATACTCAGCATGGAAACGGTGCAGTCCACGTGTCAGACTCCGGGTGACATATTGGCCATCCTCACGGGAGCCCGCTCCATGACCACGTATCCAAGGGGTGCCATCGATCTCCACAGTCACATTCTGTGGGTGAGTTCCAAAGTGCCAGGCGCCGGATTCCTGCTTCCAGACATACCCATCCCAGGTTACACGGGTGGGTAAACGTCCTTGAGTGGCATCCGGGAGATTCCAGTCCAGCAACCTGGGAACTTCACGCTGGGTGATGAGCTCATCTCCGATATAATACTTGGCCAAAAGGCCATGGGTAAGTTTCAGATGGCCACTCTGAAAGCGCTGATGGGTTTCTTGAACTTGCTCCCGGGTGACATGAAAAGCAGCAAAATTGAATCTTCCCCAAGGAGAGCGTCCGGTCATCACCTTCGCCTTCGGATACATATCAGCCAACCAGTTGACCAGCCCTTCTCCCGAACGCATCACCACGAAACAAGCCTGAGAGGCGGGGATATCCTGAAGTGGCATAGAGCCCACATCGAACTTCAGCGCCTTGATGAAACCTCCCTGTTTCTCCCGTGGTTCCTGGTAGAACCAAAAGTTGTGTTTGGAGTAGACCTGCGGGTCGACATACAGGGCCACATCCTTGGGCACGCCACCCGCAAACTTGGCGGCGTAAACCTCATCCGGAAGAAAACTCTCGTAGACATCCTGGCTGGCGGGGCGTTCGATGAAATAGAGACGGTAATCATCCTTGTAGATGGCCACACAGCCCACCAGAGTAAAAAGAATGGCAACCGCTTGCCCAATCCCGGGGATCCGTGCCAGAGCCCGGAAGACCTCGCGCCAGGCGAAGGCCGCCAGGATCAAAAGAGGTGGAAGCGCATCCAGCATCCGTGAGGCATGGGGCGCCTCCCAGGTCACCATGCCGGGAAGAAGTCCGAAGAAGACCCACAACAGGAGCAATCTCGAAACCGGACGAAAGAAAGTCATGATTCCATAAAGCAATCCCAACACCGACAGCGCGGCGGGAATGAGAGCCAGTTGGGGAGCCAAGGTCAGGTTATGACGTCCATTCGAGTCCCCCACCCAATGCATTCCCAAAAGCGTTCTCGTGGCCTCCTGCTTAAGAGGAATCTCGAAGTTTGGACCATTGAAGACTGAAGTCTCCGAGGCGCGCTTGGTAAAGGCATACCAGTCTTGAAGCGAGGCCTGGAGAAATGGAATCAGGACGATTGCAGCAACAAGGACCATCAACCCGAAACCGAGCCAGTCCGTCCGCACAGCCCGCCAGATCAGGAGATAAGCCACCAATAATCCAACCAAACAGGGGAGGATGAACCATCCCTTGGTCTGGGCAAGGAACTGGATGAGCGCGACAGCCCGGCCATTCACCACAGGCAGCTGCCGGGCGGTTTCCAAGGCATGGTAAGCATTCCGTCCCAGGTAGTAGATGATTCCCAAAGCAATGAGTGAGACAGCGCCAATGCCCGCCGCGGAAAGAAACCAGCGTGGGGCCTGACGGAATTGTCCCACCCAGTTCACAGGCAATAGCACGAAGAAGATCGCCACTCCCACAAGGAACAGGCGGAAATTGGAATATGCATAGATTCCACCACCCAGAAAGAGACCCGCGAGAAGGTAGAGCACAATTACCAAGGATCCCTTCCCGAGTTGAAGGAAAAGATTCGGCTTTGCTTGCTCCTGATCCCCATTGGGTTTCTTTCTCATGCCACTGAGAGAGAAGGCGGCAAAGAAGAATGCCAATGCTCCCACCTCGAAGAGGGGAGATAGGATTTGCTCCATCCCCCAACGGCTGTAATTGAGGTGCCAATGGGAAGTAGCCATCAGGAATGAGATCAACAAACCGAACCTGAGAGAAACCATCCTCCAGCCAAGGAGGAAGAAGAGCACCACATTGGCAAATCCAAGAATGGCGGCGGTCCCCCGTACCGCATACACACGGCTTGGCCAATTCCATTTGAGGGTTTGAGCCAGGATCTCCACGAATAACGCGGTACGCTGGGTGCTCATGGAATGGAGGTAGATCGAGTGCTGCCCTGTCTGTTGGATTCTCTCCGCATCCATGACATTAATGCCCTCATCGAGCCACAACTCGGGAGGGACATTCTCGAGGTCATAAAATCTCAGCGACTGAGCCAGCCACAGAACAAAGATGAATCCCAGGATCCCAATGAGGAATGGTATCCGGCGTGCGGGCGCGAGATCGGCATAGGGAGCGGATCCACGCCACCATCTCAACAGAGCGGGAATATGGATAGAGAAGAGCAGGAAACCTCCAAAGACAAGGAGAGCCCGGATGTAGTTTTCCCACCCGGGCTCCCATTGTTTCTCATCAAGGGATAACGGTGCCCAGAATGTTTGGGCATGGTAGGCATACCCCACAGCCGCCACACCCGCGGCGAGTAAACCAATCCGCAAAACAAAGCGGAGGATTGCGAAGAGGTATCCTCCCATTCCAGGTGCCATTCTTTACTTGGCGTTCTTGGTTACTGGTTTATGTGGAGCGAGGTTTACAACCTCAGCGGCACCATAGTAAATCACGCTCCTGGGGTCATGGGCCTGGAAGGCGAAAACGCCGCTCTTGAACTGATCCTTCTCATCCACCCATGCCGCCGCTGGCATCCCATTCACCCATGACTGGTAACGGTTGCCCACCACATTGACATCCATCCAAAACCATTCATTGTCTTGCGCATACACACCTGAAGCTTCCTTGAAGAAATACCAGCCACCGGTGATGAAATCGCCGTTCTGATTGAATACCTGTGCTTCGACGCCAAGGGGCCATTCCACGAAATCATCGCCCGGAAGGCGTGGAGCCCTGACAAAGACACCACTATTGGAGCTGCTATTCCCCTTGGGGAGAGTTTTGATCTTAAAACGCGCATGAAAATCGGCGTACTCACCCGCGCTTTCGGTATAACCTGGGCCGCCTTGAAAGCGGATGGCGCCATCCTCGATGCGGACATCAGCGGGCGGATTTTTGCCTTCCTTCACCACCCGGACTTTCCATCCCTCGAAGTCCTTCCCATTGAAGATCGATTTGAGACCGAGGGGACGGATCCAGACCTTGCGGAACATGACCGTGGTCTTGTCATCATGCATCTGAAGGCCAATACGGCCATAAGCAAAGGCATCGTTCTTCCCATTCACCACTTCCTGGCCATTCACCTTGACAATGATATTGGGGCCTTCAGCATGGATCTCAGTGGTGTTCCACTGTTCATCCGGAGCGGGGACCTTCTTAGCGGTCAAACCCTCCCGGTTGTAAACGCTCCCAGTAGGATTCTTGGTGTCATCATCATCGATCTGCGACTCATAACCATCCACCCAGGGTTGGTCCTCGGTGCCAACGCGGAAGAAGATGCCGCTGTTGCCACCCTTGGAGACCTGCCATTCCACGATCAAATCAAAATCACCGAAGGTGGCATAGGTTCCCAGCCAGCCTCCACCGCTCCCCACATTCTGTAAGATGCCATCTTTCACAGTCCATTCCGCTGCTGGTCCGATGACCTCCCATCCAGAGGTGTCCTTGCCGTTAAAGAGGGCAATCCATCCTTCATTGTTCATATCCATTGGCACAACAGAGGGATCTTTCGCAAAAGCCCCACCCATCAGGGCTAAACCCACCAACGTCACAATCACAGCCTGCCTAGTCCACTCAGGCAAACGCATACCACACATCGGCAACTCCTTTCTGAAAAAAACGCTTGAGACAGGCTTCCATCTTGGCATAAAAGCGCTTACGAGTGAAATGGTAATGACTCAATTGTCTTCCTGTTTAAACAAGGTCACGTAATGATCGAAGAAGGACCAATCGAAATGGTCACCCATCTCATCACGCATGACTTTGAGGGCATCATACGTGCTGAGTGGTTCACGGTAAGAACGGACCGTGGTGATCGCATCAAAGACATCGGCAATCGCACAGATCCGTCCATAAGGATGAATTGCCTCTCCCAATTTACTTTGGGGATAACCCTTGCCATCCATGTGCTCATGGTGTTGCATGACAATCGCCTCGATGACCTCATTGCTTTGCCGGGTATCCCGGAGGATGGCCAGCCCCAGTTCGGGATGGCGGCGCATCACAGCCCATTCGGCATCGTTCAACTTTCCTGGCGAATTGATAATGGAGATTGGTATGGCTGATTTTCCGATGTCATGCAACAGGAACCCCTCGGCCATCAAGCGTAGATTGTGTTCCGGGGAGGATCCAAAAATCTTTTGCGCGAGGGAAGTCCCGAAAAGAGAGACATTCACGGAATGGGTGTAGGTGTAGTAATCATGACTGGTGAGAAAGAGCAGTTTCCGGGCGGCTTTCTCATCCTGGAG
>CAZORO010000234.1:0-2729 GCA_964581845.1 uncultured bacterium | reverse complement strand
AAATCCACCGCATAATGGATGGTCACCTTGGCCTGCAGGATCCTGCGTGAGGAGCGCGGCACGGTGAAGAGGTCTTCCATGATGGAAGTGGTGGTGTCATAGACGGCACGCGCCTTTTTCTCTGGTTCCATAGTCTTATCCCGCACCACCGCCTTGATCTCGCGGCTGATGTATTCAAAGTATTCATCACGCTCGGCCCTGGGGACAAAGAGTTGCTGGACTTCGTTTTCCCTGAGGTTTTCCAGAATTTCAGCGGTGAAAGGCGTTTGCGGATGCCGGTATAAGACAAATTGGCCAGTGGAGGAGTGCCTTATAAACAGGTGAAACGGCAGGATGGTCTCGACCCTCAAGGAATTGAGGCTGATCCCAAAATGCGGACAGGGAGTCGACGGGGAGTGGATACTCATGTTCCATCCGCGACCTTCGGAACCTCGAAAAAGGCTCCCCGGGCCCGCGCTGTATTCATGAGCGCGTCATCGAGGGCAAGCGGAATCCCCGGGTGGTCCTCCCGGAAAACATTCTCCAAAGGTACCGCATGAAAAGTGGGGCCGACCTGCGAAGTGTCAAGTTCATTCAGCTTGGCGGCATAGTCTAGAATTTCGGAGAGTTGTTCCGTGTACATCGCGATTTCCTGTTCGGTCAGTTCGAGCCTTGACAGGAGAGCGATGTGTTTGACTTCTTCGGTGGTGACGGCCATGAGGATACCTTTCGCTTGATGAAATATGAGGTTTTTGCCGCCCTTGCCAAAAACCAGTTTTTTTCACTGCCGAGTTTAGCGGAATTAGTGTTCCAGTGAAGGTATCCTAGGTTGATTTCGCCAGCAGGACCCCTGCCGTAGTTGCCTCCGCCCCTTGTGGAAGCATTTAACCACTGGGATGTAGAATTCATAACACACTGATATATAATGGATTACGTATATTTTATGGGGAGAACCTGGATACAAGTAAAAATCCCTTGACAAACGAGGGAGTCTTCCATAAACTTCCCAATTTGCGTTCACTCATCCCAATGCGGCGCTTCACGTTTCTAAGCATTACCATTCCTTATGCCTTCACTCTGATTCGATCCAAGTTTCACCCTCCGTCGCTGTCTACTGGGAATCCGCATGATTTCAATAGGGGCAATGAGGTGAACGAAAGTACACAAATCTAGGCGTAAACGCTGATCCAAACCGGACAAATCCCGCCGCTGCTCACAGCAAGGCGCCTTACAGCGGGATTGAATGAAGAACAGGAGAGTTGGAAGCATGGCCAGCCGGACAACACGAATCGCTTTAAGGAAGTCCTTCGCCCGCATCACCCCGGTGATGGAGATCCCGAATCTGATCGAGACCCAACAAAGGTCTTACCGGGAGTTTCTCTGGCGGGACAACAACCCCTGGGATCGACCCATCAAGGACCTCAAGGGGGAGCTCGGACGTCAGGTCTTTGAGTGGATCAATGGAAAGACCCTAACCAAGAACGCCACCAATCCAAGGACTCGCAGGGTGGTGTTTCCCAAGGGAACAGTAATCACACGCTCCCATTTCCGAGTCCTGGAGGAGCTCCCTCTCGGGGCAATCTCGGCCCCGGATTCAGAGAAGGTCTTACACCGGATCGTGGAGGAATACAACAAACCGGGATTGCGTCAGGCCTTCGAGTCCATTTTCCCGATCAAGGGACGTGATGGCTCGATTTTGGAGTTTGTCGACTACACCTTGGGACGACCCAAGTACAGCATTCCAGAGTGTGTCGATCGTGGGATGACCTATGCAGCCCCTCTGCGTGTGAAGGTCCGTCTGGTGGTAATGGGATCCGGCGAGGATGACAGCCAGCCGGAGTTGGTGGATGTACGTGAGGAGGACATCTACCTTGGCGAAATGCCCCTCATCACGCCCAAGGGGACTTTCATCATCAATGGCGCCGAGCGCGTGGTAGTAAGCCAGTTACACCGTTCCCCGGGGCCGGTTTTCGGAGTCGATCAACACCCCTCCGGCCGCCGTCTGGTAACCGCCAGCATCATCCCCAACCGGGGAGCATGGCTGGAGCTGGAGTCCGATCTGAATTATGTCCTCTCGGTTGTGATTGACCGCCGTAAGAAGGTGACCGTAACCACCCTGATGAGGGCCTTCGGTCTTTCCAGCAATGAGGACATCTACGATAAATTCTGCGATTTCGAGGAGGTGAAAATCACTTCCCGAACCCCTAAGTCGAAGGTTATCAATAAACCTCTCGCGGCGGATGTCCTCGATGAGCAGACTGGTGAGATCCTAGCCCAGCACGGCCAAGTCATCGATGATGCCCTTCTCACCGAGCTTCTCAAGGGCAATCCCACTCCCCTCAAGATCGTCACCTCCGACCCACTGTGGTTTCAGTCTATCCATAACACACTGCAAAGAGATACCTCCAAGGACACTGATAGCGCCCTGCTTGAAATCTATCAGATGCTCCGTCCAGGCGAGCCACTGGCCCTCAAGAATGCCCAGGCGCAGATCGAGAACCTGTTCCTTAAGCCACGGCGTTATGACCTCTCGCGGGTGGGACGTTACCGCATGAACCGGAAACTCAACCTGAATGTCCCTCTGGAGGAAGTGGTTCTGACAGTCGATGACCTGGTTGGAGTGGTGCGTTACATGCTTCGCATTCTGCGCAACGATCCTAATGCCCAACCGGACGATATCGACCATCTCGGCAACCGCCGTGTCCGCACCATTGGAGAGCTGCTCGAAAACCAGATCCGTGCCGGTTTAG
>CAZORO010000233.1:0-8153 GCA_964581845.1 uncultured bacterium | reverse complement strand
GGCCGTTCACCCTCGAAGGAAACTTAGCCTGCGCCGCGGGCATCCAAGAGATGCGGGGTTGGGTGAGTTGAGCCAGTTGAAGGGGATTGGCTTGTTGGGGAGCGGAAACCACTTCGATGAAATGGGTTTCATAGGGACCGAGGTGAACCGGTGAGAGGGATTCCCCCGGCTTCAGATGCGAAAGGACCTCGTGTCTTGGATAGAGTGTTCGTACTTCACGTGCTGAGGGGACAGGACAGTAATCGATCAGGCTGAGCTCAGCTTCCTCGATCCAGGGGTTGCGGACACAGAAAATCTGCCGTTCGGGGGAAGCGAAACGGTAGCCATAGGCTCGACGTAGGGCGGGATCTCCGCCAAAGGGCAAAGGTTCCTGCAGGAATTCCTTATTCGCACGTGCCCATTGGATCAGTTCCGCGAAGAAACGCCACTCCTCTGTGTCGATGTATTTAGGGTTGATGTAACACGAGATGAACCAGCGTCCCCGCCCAATGGCCATGGCGGCCATGTTTTGAATCTCGCCAGGACATTGAAGGATGATATCGAAACACTGAAGGGCGGAACTCGGCATCAGGAAGGCATTCCGTCCGCCTAGATTGGCGATCTCACGGCCCGTGATCATCGACTCCAACCATTCCGGGCAGGGGCAGCGTCCATAAGGGCTGTCATCTCCAAAGGGACCGATCACAAAGGGGACATGCATGAGCCACCAGGGGCTGGGGTAAGAGCCGAAACAGGTGGGTTCAAGGGCAATCTTGGGATTGTGGGCGCGCAGAGCATCGAAAACCTCCATCAAACCCTCGGCGAGAGGGAGATAGGATTCCGGTCCAGTAGGGTGGCCATGGAATGCCACATCACAAGAGGGGAAATAGCCATCGAATTTCACATGCACCAGTTCACCCTCCCGCGCATGGTCGAGGACGGCTTCTTTGAAAGCTTGTTGGTATTTTCCACCCTTTGCCAGACAGGCCACCGCACCGATTCCGGGATGGGGAATGGTTTCATAACCGGCTTCCCCCAGCCATTTGTTGTCTAGGGCGGGCGGGTAAAAGCTGCTCGGTGACACCCACAGCCCAGGATGAGACCCCATTTCTCCCAGGGCCTGTTTGATCCGGTTGAAACCATCGGGGAAGCGTGCCTTGTTGATTTGCCACACTGTATGAGGGTCGGACCAACCCATATCCATCGCATAGGAATCGAAGAACATGCCATTGGGATCAAAGAGCCCCTTTTTGAGTTCGGAAAGGATCGTGAGGACATCGGTCTCCGAGGAGGGAACTGGCGCAGTCCACCAATCATTGTAATGGACATGCAGGTCGGGAGGTTTGACCCGGACCGTGTCCAGATAACGGAGAAAGGCTCTACGCAGTGCCTCTTCTCCTGCAATGGCACGGTCTTCCTTGGAGGCGGTTCCAAACACGGCGGATGGGAGGTTGACCCACTCCGGGCCGGCTTTGGTGTAGGAGTGTTGTGCGAGATAGAACCTTTCTCCATCCACTTGGCACCAAGCCGAGGGGTGTTCCACACCGGCAAAGGTGTCATGCCCAAAGATGGGCGAGGAGACCAGCTCCGGACCTACCCTTTGGAAGTTTTCTCCGTCAACCTTGATTTCGAGGAGACCCACCCGCTGGATGGTGACTGGGGAATCTGATCCGCGCAGAGAGGTACTGATGCGCAGAGTCCGGCCATCCGGGCAGAAGGAGTAGGTCTGGCGGACAGTGATGGCAGGTGAGGGGATGGTGGTTTCAAATGTGGGGGGCGCCAGTTCTTCAAGGTGGTTCATTCCTCCCAGATCACCGATGTTGATGCGTTGACCCTCCGGTGTTTGGAGGCTGAAAAGGGGGCCACTGATATACCATTTTTTCTTCGAGATGAAGTCCTGGTAGGTGGTCCAGGTAGAACCATTTGGAGTTCTTGTGAATGTAACTGCCACTCCATCTTCACCAAGAAATTCCATGGTTTCCCCAAGATTGGCTGGCCAAGCCCACGAATGTGGGATCAGGAAAGCCACGATGAGAAAAGTTGTGCGGATGAAGTGTGAAGAGGGTATGCGCCTGAAATGTCGTTGAAAAAAAGAGAGGCAAGTCATCATGGTGAAGCCTCGCATGGGAAAGAGTTGTGTAGGTGGACTATGACTTATAGACAGGGCGGGGTCTAGCAGCCTGTTCCTCTCTCCACTTGCCGTGTAGCCCATCCAAGCCGTTTGGGGGAATGAGTTTGGGCCATTGGGTTTGATGGAAAGGAAAAGCTGGCCAATGGCGGTCAATGGGGAGTATGCTTCCTTTAGGCTGCAAACGGTCATGGGTCTGTGCAAAGTGAAATCCTGGTGCCTCTCTCCCCAAAGACCGTTTGGAAAAGTCTTTTGATGATGGATACTTTCTATTTCCAGGGAGTTTAAAAAGAAAGAAGATATATTCAGAAAGGAAATAATATGGCTACAAACCCTATCAAAACTATCCTTCAGATTGGATTGATATGTCTCCCTCTGGGCGTGCATGCTCAATCCAATCATGCGCTTTCATCATTAGACCCGAAAACCGCCACGATAAAACACATCATCGCCGCCAAGGAAGAAGGTAAATTTCTTGGGTGGCCAGCCAACAATGGTCTATGGAGTTGGGAGGGTGGAAAGGAAATACTAGTTGGTTTTTCATATGGTAATTTCGTGGAACAAGAGGGCCATAACTTTGAGGGATTATCCGATAGCGCCGAGGGCATTCAAACTCTCTTGAGCCGTTCATCCGATGGCGGGCAAACCTGGTCCATCGAAAATCCTGGCCATTTCGTCGGAGATGGTGGAGAAGTATCTCCTACGCCTGGGGGGATTGATTTCCATAATCCAGGATTCGCTCTACGTGTTATTGGAGTTGGATATCATGGAACCAAAGATCCCCAAGGCGGTTATTTCTACTCTTATGACCGTGGGAAAAACTGGCAAGGCCCCTATCGTTTTGGAACATTGATGGAGGATCCCAATCTCAAAGGGATGGAATGCACATCAAGAACCGGTTATCTGGTTACCGGGAAGGAATCCTGTCTGATATTCATGTCTGCAAGACCGGGGGAGAATGGTGCGGGCCGTGATAAAGCCTTTGTCGCTGAAACGGCTGATGGGGGAAAGTCTTTTCAATTCATTTCATGGATTGTCCCCCGCGACGATCCATACCGTGCTGTCATGCCAGCGATAGTCCAGCTGAAAGATGGCAAAATTGTTGCCGCATTGCGCCGAAGGATTATTGGACAGGATGTTTGCTGGGTGGATTGTTATAGTTCAAATGATATGGGACGTTCATGGTCTTTTTCAAGCAGAATTGGTGAAACAGGTTCACACAATGGTAATCCTCCTGCTCTAGCATTGCTGCAGGATGGCCGTATTGCCTGTGCTTATGGAGACAGGTCGCGTGTTCGAATGTATGCCCGTATGAGCGCTGATGGAGGCCGGACATGGGAAGATGAAATCACCCTTCGGGAGGATTTCCAACCCGACTCATTTGGAGACAAGGATTTTGGGTACCCGCGTCTTGTTCAGAACCACCAGGGGGAATTATTAGCCCTCTACTATTGGGCGAGTCCTGAAAACCCACAACATCATATAGCCGGGTCGATCTGGAAACCAACAGATTCAAAATGAGATTTCTCAGTCTTTTACAAAAGTGATCTCGATTACGTAACGGGTCAGTTCTTTATCGATAGTGAATAGTCCGTCTTCTCTGATGGCCAGAGGCACAGTTTTTA
The DNA here is from genome assembly GCA_964581845.1 of uncultured bacterium. Taxonomy (GTDB): domain Bacteria; phylum Hinthialibacterota; class Hinthialibacteria; order OLB16; family OLB16; genus OLB16. The sequence continues at coordinate 4,421 of CAZORO010000233.1, read as the reverse complement.
ACCCGCCTGGACCATTTACAAGGACATCCGCGCGATGTAGAGGCTGGCCAAATCGTATCTCTGATGGCTCAGAGGCGATTATTCTCCACTTGAAGAAGTGGTTGAGAGGTTGGTCCTCTGGGGCGGAGGCTATCACTCTTCCCTTGGAGGTAGAGAAGATCATTATGCCGTCAATCGTGACTTCATCAGATGCTTCAATGAAGTTGATTCCGTTTTTTGAGGCATGGACCATGACGAAGCCACGCAGTCCAGCCGATATCGTGGCCCCTTCGATTACAGCCGACACTAGTTCTTCTGTCTTTCCGGAGGCAAAAGTGTAAAGAGTTCCTGTTTGTGTCGCGCGCGTGAGACAATTGATCTCGCCTTGTGGACTAAAATTTACTCGAGGAAGGTCCGCGCGCACCTTCCAGCTCATGTCTCCCATTTTATAAAACCGTGCATCAGGACAAGCCTGTTGACGCCATTCGTTGATTCTGTCAGGCAGGAAGGGTCCGGCGAGAAGGATTGCTTCCGCTGATTGTGGTAATGTGTCTACCCTCGTTTCCTGCCATACTCCAAAACGGTTTCCGTGTAACCAGAGTTCCTTAAACAACGACATGGCGGGTTCGATAGATGAGGGTGAAGTTTCTGGAATGATCACATACACTTTTTCAGTTGTATCATCGCTTCGAGCAAAGCCAGTTCCAAACTCTGAAAGACGCCATACCGCCTGAGCTGCTTCAGCCATGAAAGGAGTGCCGTGGTATATGGAGCCGTATCCGAATCCGCTGGGCCATGGTGCGATGCCAGTCCCATACTCGCTTGTGTTTTCCCGTGCGTATTCGATTGCCGGTGTAAACCAGCGCGGATCCGGATGGCCAGTCAAGACATCGCGGAGCGGGAGCGGAATGAAGGGAGCCTCCGGCGACAACCAACTTACTCCCCACTCATAGGACATGGCCGCGCCAGCCCCCGCGGCCAATGCATAGTGCATGGCGGCATCATAATGAATAGCATTATTCCATCCAAGAGAACCAAATTCCTCCAGCAGAAGGGGTCTTCTCGAACAATGTGGATCGAAGTAGTGGATCGTTTGTCCAATCCACTCTGGAGGAAAATACCCATGCCATGGTAAGAGTGGCGCATTTTCATTGGCGAGGTATGTGTCACCGCCATCACTGAGGCTGAACAGGTAACCTGGAAAAATGATTTGTTTGCTTCCTCCCTCGCGCAGCGCTTTCGTCATCTCATCCGACCAACTCCGGAAGAGCATTGTGTCCCGACGGGTGCTTGAGGGTCCCTCTGTTTCAAGCCAGGCCCGAGCTTCTTTATCCATCTGGGCGGCGTCAGGGTCTTTTACGTATGTTTCGTTAGCCAGGTTGTAAATGACATTTCCCGCGCGTCTCCAGCGGCGGGCAAGAGTCCTCACATACTCCCGTTGTAGTCCAAGATTCCGCAAAGAAAAGCTGTAAAGATTAAAGTCAGCTCGATTCCGGAACTCGAAGGACACCTGTTTTCCATCTGGACTTTCAAAGCCAATGTCACGAACCCATTGATTGAAGACACACACGTCCAGAGTAATGCCGTTACGTGCGGCAATCCAGATGGTGGCGTCCATGGCTCGTAACGCGGGCTCGTCCAGCATGGGATCGGCCCACACACGGGCAATACGATTACCTGCTTTACGCATTGCCTGGAAGTCACGTTCGGCAAGCAAGGGACGAAAATCCCGCCATGCCCACTCCCACCAGACATTCGAGGGGTAATAATGAGTGCCGGCGAAAAAACCTGGTTTACCCTCAATTACTAAATTTGATCCTCTGACTTCAAGTGTCTGTGGTGTTTCCCAATCCTCGCTAAGCAGAATAAATCCAATGTCCCGCCGCATCACAACCCGGGTAGTGCCGGCAACAGCGAGCTTTTCAGCGTTATCAGGATCCTGTGCTATGTCTATCCGTATATGATGCAAACCAGTTATGTGGGATGGTCTGAAATCGCAGAGTGCTTCCGTTGTGCTGTCTCCTCCCGCCACGCGGCGGATTATGGAAATGAGTTCATATTTTCCGCTTTCCGGTGAACAGTGATAAAAACGGAGTTGCATGGCCACCGCGGATAAACATCTATTCCGTATTCTTATCTTGATCTGCACACGTTCCCCGAAGTGATAAGAGGCATAGTTTGTTCCAACATGTTCAACCGATAATCCGCTTTGCTCCGCGGAGGCAATCTCCTCAAGGAGTTTCAGCCAAAAACTGATATCCATGTCAGTTTCAGGTTGATCGAAAAAAAAGAAATAACCATGACTTCCGTAAAAACGGTTACCGGCCAGGGATGGTGCCACATGATTGAGAAGCACGCCGGGATACCCCACAATGGAACCAAATCGGTCTCTAGCCTCCAGGATGGGTAAAAATTCAGCGCGGATTTCCTCATCGATATTGTGCTTGGGAAATTCTTTTGGCGGTGATAGAAATGCGGAGTGTGTGTGGGAATTTGTATGGATTTCTTCCAACCGGGGCAGTGGAGAGTCAATGGCGGATTTTATAGTCAGCTTATGGGAGGATGGAATGAATGATCCGATCCATAGATCACGCGGAAGACCGTCAGGAGGTCCAATCCAGACAAAGCTATCACCAGCGGACGATCGCTCGACCAGTTCATCGATATTCAAGAGTTCTTTTGGTGTAGGGAGAAAGATGGCCGGTAATGACGGCCCAAGCGCATCCAGGAACGAATGAGTTGCAACAAGTCTTACTTGTTTCATTGAGTGTGAATTAGCCTGGCAAATCTCACAGCAAAGCGCAATGAGTAACAGGAATAAAAGGATTTTACAATTTGCCCGCTTTAGATATTTGTACAAATGAACCCCCCATTGTCCTTATAATTACGTCACCTATGTTAAGAATTCAATCCTTTCCTTGCCTTCGGGTCAACCGGCCAGTAAGTGTTTAATTGTTCGAACCACATTATTCCGTCCGCCCAAGATCATTTTCCCTTCTGGGGAAAATTCTCCATTTGCTTCTTCCAGAATCAGTCCAGCTGCCGCGAAATCATAAATCTTTGAGGAGCCGCTGAGATTGACATAGGCTTCAAATACTCCCATGGCACACATACAAATACTGATGGATCCCACGCCGAGGATCCGGACTCTGCGTGTTTTTTCAATCAGTTTTGCCAATCCGCCAAGGGCCCATGTTCTTGCCTCCTGATCCATGTTCTTGTTTGGAATCTCGGCGCAAACAGTTAATTCGTCAATTAAGATATTCTCAGAACATTGGATGCGTTTGCCATTCAGCCATGAACCCTCCCCCTTGGCTGCGGAGAACATCTGGTCTGTTTCAGGAAGATAGACGATTCCCAGTACCACTTGCCCACGGTGTTGAAGGGCAAGGGAGATTGAATAGAATGGAGCATGCTTCGCATAGTACTTAGATCCATCAATCGGATCGAGAATCCATATAAACTCCGCATCGTCATGAAAACAACCTTGCTCCTCGGAGTTATAACCATGTTCTGGATAGGATTTCGTAATAAAATCCAAAATTATTTTTTCTGACAATAAATCCCCATTTGTGACAACATCATCATTTGGCTTCTCCCTCTCAATTCTCGTTTCGACTAGAAGATCCCTAACCTTCCGGCCTGCTTTTCTTACTATATTCCTCGCATCATGGAGGTATTTACTCATAGATCAAAACTCAATTCTTCATTAGTCTTGGAGTTGGTTGAAAAAAGTCCATGCTCGGCCAGCCTTTGTTTCATTGTCTCATGAATAGAGTTATTGGCAGCAAGGACACGGTAACCACTTAATTTATCTGGATTATCAGAGAAACGATGACAGCGTTCGAGAGCTGTGGAGCCTCCGGCTTCACTCACCAGTAATAAACCCGCCGCAATGTCATTTGCGAAGGAATGACCAGGCAGCGACAGGTAGCAGTCAAAAGAACCTTTCGCGACATATGCGAGACCAAGAGATCCCAGACCCCAGCCACGTATTCGATTAACATCCGGGAGGATACACTTCATGAAATCACATTGCCGCTCAAACGAGACCTTATCTTTCTCCTGTTGGTCTCTGTTGGGAAACTCAACGTAGAGCAGGGCTTCTTTCATTCCCACCGTTGAGGTGTGTATCCTGTGATCCCAATCGTTGAGAAAAGCTCCATGATTACGGACAGCATAAAAGAATTCTTTTGTGAGTGGAACATAAATCACCGAGATAACAGTTCTGAAGGGAGCTATTTCATTTTCTCTTTCTTGTAATGCGATCGAGCAGGAAATCAACGGAATCTGACGGAGAAAATGACGTCCGCCATCAATTGGATCAAGAATCCATCTGAATAATGGAGTTTCTGTTCCTCCCCTATCCAGACGTTCTTTCTCTTCGGCGAAAACAGAACTCCTCGAAAAGACCGGGAGGCGGCGGATGTGCTTGATGATCA
>CAZORO010000232.1:3619-8167 GCA_964581845.1 uncultured bacterium | reverse complement strand
GGACCGTGTGACGCCGGGGAAAGCCCCTGGTTCAGAAACGATCTATATGACCACCGCTGATGGGGAAGGGAATATGGTCTCGCTGATCCAAAGTATTTACGCGGGATGGGGATCACGCTTTGTCCCCGATCATCTTGGGTTTGCGCTGCAGAATCGAGGAGAACTCTTTTCGCTCAATCCCGCTGACCGTAACTGCCTCCAACCCGGCAAGCGTCCCTTCCATACCATTATCCCCGCCTTTGTCACCGTGCAGGGCCATCCCGTGTTCTCTTTCGGGGTGATGGGTGGTGATTTTCAGCCGCAGGGCCACACACAAGTTTTGATGAATCTCATCGATTTCGGCCTCTCCCCCCAGCAAGCCGGAGAACAACCCCGTGTCCAGCATTCCGGCAGTTCGACTCCGACAGGGAACAGGATGAAAGGGAGTGGAACTGTCACACTTGAGAAACTGATCCCGGACAAGGTGCGTGCCGAGCTTGTGGAAATGGGCCACCAGGTAAAAGAGGGATACGATGCTTTTGGAAGTTATCAGGGCATCTGGAGGGAAGACAACCCTCTACGGTATTTCGGAGGATCCGATCCCCGTCACGATGGTTGTGCGATTGGGTATTGATCGCATGAGCGGCTGAGGAAATGGCTCAGGGTGTCTTCTGCCCAGCTTCTTCATACACCCTCACATAATCGATCAGGTACTTCTGCGGGAAAATGCTGTCATCGATCTCTCCACCCCAGGTTCCTCCCAGGGCCAGGTTGATGAGCAGATAGAAGGGTTTACGGAAACGGTTGCCTTCACAATTGCCAGCCTCATCAATCAGGAAGGTGTTGTATTTGGTCTCGTCGAAATAGAAATCGATCCGGTCCTCGAACCACTCGATGACATAAATATGAAAATCGTTGTAGGGAGCTTGGGTTTCGATCTTGTTGCCCTTGAAGGTGTGCTGTCCGTCCACATCATAGTGCACCGTGCCATGGACATGATTCGGGTCATGCCCCACAAATTCCATGATGTCAATTTCTCCACATAATGGCCAGGATATCTCCTTGAAATTCGTTCCCAGCATCCAGATGGCGGGCCAGACCCCTTTCCCCTGGGGGAGTTTGGCACGGACCTCGATGCGTCCGTATCGCCAGCTGGCCTTGCCGAGTGTGATTAAGCTAGCGGAGGTGTATTGAGCTTGCTCCCGATCCTCTCTTTCCTTTGAGGATCCCGGTTTATAGAAGGAATTCTTGACAGTCTCCTTGCGCCCCTCGATCACCAACATGCCATTCTCCACCCGTGTATTTTCGAGGCGTTCACGCATGTAATACTGCGACTCGTAATTCCGGATGAAACCCTCCTCGTAGTCCCATTTGGTCTTGTCTGGCAACCCGGTGTAATCGAATTCATCCGACCAAGTCAGTTTCCACTCCGTTGCCTGGGCCGCGGTGGTTACCATCATCAGGATGGCAACAAGTAATGGGTTCGTTCGCACGATAATGCTCCGTTTCTCAGACCTCACCCCCATCCACCTTTCCCACAGGGCCTCACCCCTAAATCCCCTCTCCCACAGGACCTCACCCCTAAATCCCCTCTCCCACAGGGCGAGGGGACTTCATGCTCCCCCTTCTCCCTCTTGTATCGCACAGGTATGTGCGATTGGGAGAAGGGGGGTGGGGGAATGAGGTAGTCCGTAGTACTCTCCTCCAAACTCAGAAGGAGGATAAAGGGAAATGATTCCTACCGCCAGATTCATTCTCCTGCCTGGATTGTTGTTCTCACTCCTGGCTTATGCGTCCGAATTCCCAGAAGGAAAGACCTTCACCAATTCAATCGGGATGACCCTGGTCCGTATCGATCCTGGAACCTTTTCGATGGGGACACCGGAGGAACCCTTGCCCGATAGTCTCACCCATCCCAAGGAGGCTAATGGAGCCGATCGCATCTATGTCCCCAAGACGGGTGACTTTGATGAGCATCCAATCCATCAGGTCACCCTTACGAAGCCCTTCTTCATGGGAACCACCGAGGTGACCAACCAGCAGTATGAGGAATTCGATCCATTGCACGCTTACCTGCGTGGCAAGTATGGTTTCTCCATCGATCAAGACGAGGCTGTGGTGTTCGTCTCTTGGGATGAAGCCACTGCTTTCTGCGAGTGGCTCTCCAAGAAAGAGGGGCTACCCTACCGTCTCCCCACCGAGGCGGAGTGGGAATACGCCTGCCGCGCGGGAACGTCATCGCCTTTCTCCTCCGGTGACACCTTACCGGAGGGATGTGTGAAAAATCCGGACAACAGTTGGTATCCAGAACCCACGAGAAGCCGTGGAAGGGAGGAGGTGGTACCCCTGCATGTGGGCAAGACACCCGTCAATCCTTGGGGGCTGTACGACATGCATGGGAATGTGGAGGAATGGTGCCGCGATTGGTATGGACCTTACTCAAGTGACTCAATCTCGAATCCAGCCGGACCTGAGAATGGGGACTTCAAGGTTACACGGGGCGGGAGCCATGGCACTGTGGCCTATTACCTGCGCTCCTCCAACCGTATGGGCACTCTACCCGGAGATAAGACCTTCATGATCGGTTTCCGGGTGGTGATCGGACCCGTCCCCGATAGTCCACCCTCACAGCCATGGCCCCTTCCGATCAGCCAGCAAGAGGTTCGCCTGGAGATTCCAGCTGGAGTTACGAAAGGGCCTGATCCCAACACCCCTTACTTCAAAGGTCCACGCAAGTATGTCCATATACCTGCTGGTTCAGAGGGCCCCCTTTTCTCACGTCACAACCATGACCCCGGCATCGCGGAGTGTCCCAATGGCGACCTGCTGGCGATCTGGTATAGCACTTTCACCGAAAGGGGGCGTGAACTCGGCTTGGCCGCCAGCCGTCTACGGTATGGCGCGGAAGAGTGGGAAAGCGCTTCGCCTTTCTGGGATGCGCCCGACCGGAATGACCATGCCCCCGCGCTGTGGAATGATGGCAAGGGACGTCTCTACTTTTTCGTGGGTCTCTCCAATGCCGCCACTTGGGGGCCATTGGCTATCGTTATGAGGACATCTGATGATAGTGGGGCAAGTTGGTCGAAGGGACTCCCCGTGATTCCCGAACATGTGGGGCGCCACCAACCAGTTGAGTCGGTCATTCAGACCCGGGATGGGGCCATCATCCTGCCCTGCGATAGCTATCCCGGTGGTCTTGGAGGGACAGCCCTCCAACTGAGTGATGACAACGGACAAACCTGGACAGATCCAGGTGGTTCCATCCGGGGAATCCATGGCGGAGTGGTTCAACTCAAGGATGGGCGGTTGATGGGACTTGGACGTGGTCAAGCTCTTGAAGGCAAGATGCCCAAGAGCCTCTCCTCCGATATGGGCAAGACCTGGACTTATGAGCCCAGCATCTTCCCGCCGATTGGCGGAGGCCAACGTCTTGTGCTGCTGCGCCTGAAAGAGGGTCCCCTCTTTTTCGCTTCTTTCAGCGGTGATCCGCTTCTTGTCACTGATGCCTCTGGTAATCAACGGCCGGTGACCGGACTCTTCGGCGCTGTTTCCTACGACGAGGGAGTCACTTGGCCGAGGATCAGACTCATCAGCGATGATGGTCCCGGGCGCGAGGTGGAGGCCATGGATGGACACCCCTTCACCCTCAGCGCCAGTACCGCTGAACCGAATGGGTATCTCTCGGTCTGCCAGGGACTCGATGGTGTGATACACCTGATCAGCAGCCAGCAGCATTATGCTTTCAACCTGAAATGGCTGGAGACAGCGCCACCGGCTATGCAGTAGGAGACGGCACCTCCCATCCCAACCCTCCCTTTGCGTCATGCGCGAGCGCATGAGAGCAAGGGGGGAGGGAGTATTGGGCATGGAGAGTCGCTACTCCCTCCCCCCTTGCGGGGGAGGGTTGGGGTGGGGGGTGAATGTGGGCTCTTACCGCCTCCAGGGCAACCGGTCCTCTCGCATGAGCCAAGCCTCGGAGACAATCGTTCCCCATCCCCCGCTGTTGCGCCAGATTTCCCTCTCGACACGGGGTCCAACAGCAACATCGGCTGCTTTTTGGAATCGGACAACCAGCTCCCCATCTTCGACACACTTATGGGGGACCTGGAATGTGAAGAAATCAATCATCTGTTCGGGCAGTTCGAGGTTTTCGGCAAGGGGAACATCATCCGCATAGATCGATTCGCTCTTTTGGTTCATGCGGCTGGCATAACGTTCCTGGTACCAGGGCCGTACTAGGGTGAAACACACCAGGTACTGAGCATGAGGATCGAGTTCCCTGTAATGAAAGGTCACCCCCTGAGATTCATCCTGCGTGTACGACATCGAACGTTGGCTGGGACGATTCGCCTCGGAGAGCATCCCAGACACATAAGGCTGCCCATGATCGTAAGGATACCCAACCACAAGATTCGGTGCGGGATTGAAGGTTCCGCAGTTGTCATAGAAGCCCCCCTCTCCCGCGTCCTCGTAATGGATAATCCGCCACAGTAATTCCCGTTGCTGGTCTCCTTCCATCTTATGGGCGCGTTCAAGTTGACGCTTGATCCATCCTAGACCGATGAAGTC
>CAZORO010000232.1:0-3605 GCA_964581845.1 uncultured bacterium | reverse complement strand
ATAAATCCCCTCGCTACGTACCCCGAAGAGGGCATTGCTTTCCTCTCCAAGCCGGGTGGCTTCCTCGCGCAGCTGCTGCATTTCTCCGGTTTCATCGAGTTGCTTCATCCAGGCCAGTGTCTCCCCGATGGCGGATTCAAGGGTATTGGTTTTGAATCCCTCCTCAATACGGTGTTCAATGCGCTGCTGCAGGGCAACCTGCTGCTGAACACGCAGCTTGACATACTTGTCGATCGATCCTTTCTGCATGTACTCCCGCCACAGCCAATTCTTTGAGAGCAGTGCAGGGGAAATCTTCTGGCCGGCCTCCTTTACTAGGTTGTAGTAATCGTCAATCCCCTCCTTGTGGGTAATTGGGGTGTCTGGATCTTCCTCAAGATATTCCTCCATCTTGAAAATTGCCTTGGCCATCAGGGGGGCCGCTTCCACGCCGAACCAGGTGTGGCAATATTCAGTTACTAGATCCTCTACGGATGTTTGTGGAGCCCAGAGCAGCCGCTGCCACATCCATTGGTTGAAATGATCATGGGTCCCGCTGGAGTGAGTCATATCTCCCACGCCATAGCGGAGCAGTTGGTTGAAAACCCAATGGTAGTAGCGTGGCCAGGCATAAAAAGTGAGACGGTCGTAGACCATTGTCAGAGTTTGATCCGGACGGCGCTCATAAATGAAGTGGTTCCAGTGCGGTGGCAAGTTGCCATCCCGGTCCGCGCGGGGATACATCTGGATGTAGCCATGCTGCGAATACCGCCAGTGGGTGATCTCATTGTAAAAAAGGAGAACTTGCTGTGGTGGCAGCTGATGTAGAATTTCCTGGCAGTAACGTCCGAAAGGGCCGAAGCCTGGATAGCGGAACAGGTCCATGCGATGAGTCTGACGATGACCCGGTTGCCAGCTCATGGCATCCGAACCAGGCCCATAACAGAACCCCCACAGCCATGCCCGTGGCTTTTCCTGGAGATACTCGAAAATCGCGCGGTCATCGTCATTGTCGAATTTCTGATTGGTGATGTAGACCTTAGATTCAGGATGATACTTGTGAACAATAGCCGCCATTTCCTCAACCAGGTGGATGAAGGTTTTTCCATAGGGATCGCAACGGTCGCATTCACAGCCGCCCCCATCGCCACCATGGAACCTGACGAAGTCAAAGGTAGGCGAAGTGCGGAAATGATCCTCACATCCTTGCAGCAGGGCCGCGCGTGCCTCCGGAACCGAGGGGCAGAGATACCCCACACGGCCAATCGATTCTTTGGCCTGCCATTCCGGGGGTCCTGTCCCGGTGTTCGGCCCAAAGCCCTCCTGCGTCATCAAGCCATAACATTTCAGGAAATCAAACATGGGGCCAGCTTCGACATTGAATACATTCGCTCCCGCTAGCGCATAATCGATAAAAACCCGCTGGGTTTCCTCCTCTGTCCAATCACGCACCTTGGCACGGGTCTTGGCCACTCCACTTTGTCCAACCTGTGTGCCACGCACCATGAAAGCGGGTGCGGTCCGGATTTCTTTGGGTAGAAACAGGCTGCATCCTGCTGGTGTCCATTCCAGGCGCCTTAGAATCTCCCCCGCGGCATAAAGGACCCCTCGTTCATCTACTCCCGCCGCCAGTAGACAAGGTGGATTTGAATCGGGGGGGAGCTTGAGTAGAAATCCCTCCGGACCTGGATCTTGTTCAGTGAGAGGCTCGATTCGTTTGGATGTCATCTTTCGTAAAATGCTGTCATGGTTGGCCCCAACTCCAAACAGGATGACAAACTCATGGGTGGTTGATGGGAGGGATGCTGACTCGGATTCGATCCGGACCGGTAGGCCAGTTGGCTCGGAGATCCTGGATTTGAGTAGTTCCGCTACCCGCTGTTCAATCGCTGTGGCGCGGTTGCCGGTTTGAATCACGATATTTGTGATATCGATCCTCCCCTCGGTTGGAGTCAGAGAGAAGAGTATGGGAACGAGGATAGAAAGCATGAATTACGCCTCCAGGGAGATCATCGATATGGATCGTAATGGATTCCCGCCTGCGCGGGAATGACTTAAAAAAAACAAGGCGGGAATCCACGGTAAACCAACTGGTCCTTCTCTATGTGGACTGCTAGGCTACAGCGCTGGTCCATGGAAGCCACTTCTCGAGGGGCCGCAAGATACTAGGAGGTAGTCATCATGCCAAGATTTCTTGTGGTATTCTGCACGATGCTGTATATCGCGGGGAGCACACCAGCAACGAAGGAGGAGGAAAAGCAGATGTTGCTAAAGGGAGCCCTGGAGGAACCCCTGTATCTCTTTGAACTGGCCAGGCATGGAACACTTGTGGCCTATGATGAAGCCATGGCGGTGGCCTGTCTCCAAGGCATCATCAACCGGGAGAATCCCCGGCTGTATGTCCTCTCCTCCGCTAATACCAAGCCCGGGTATTGGTTGGAGAAGATGACAGGCGAGGGATACTGGCTTGCCAGTAGAAGACAGGAGAAGGTTCAGGACCTTGATGCCTTGGTCACCCTTGCTGGGGAAAAGGTAAAGGGTGTGGTCATCTGGGATCCGAAGGTGCCCGCCTCGATCAACGTTGCCACCACGATCGCTGGAGTGAAAGATGGCGTAGTTCTCAGCCCTGAAATGGTGGAACGCTACAACACGAAATGGAAACTCCCCATCCTTGAGGATCTGAGGGGACGTTTCAGCGGATACGAGACAGGCAGCAAGAAAAATGATGCATACCGCTGGGCGGTCCGTGAATACCTCGCGAAAGGTTTGTGCTCATCGCACCTGCTCTGCCTGTTCGAGGACTGTGCCAAGGTCAGAGAGACCGGCGGATTGGGGTATGTCATCACGCGCGATTGGGCGGTCAAAAACCGTTCCTTTGTATTCGACCTCTCGCCATGGGGCGATGAAGCTCCCAAGGATGATCCCGCCCAAGCCCTGGGAACCGATCTCGAAACCTACAAGGTGATTCTTCAGGAGACCCTCAATCAAGCGGCTGGAAAACACATGACCGAGCTGGCGGGTTTTTTCTCCTTCTGGAAATACAGCAACATCGAGGGTTATCCAAGCAAGCATGAACCAGTGCCCACCGAATGGGAATCAGTCTATGTCATGTCTCCCTACAACTGCTATCAGAACACCGTGGCGAGCGATTGCTTCAACCAGTCTTTCCACTCCCAGGCCCCCTTCAAAAAATTGACACAACCCCGTCCCAAGCCTTTGGAAACAGTTGAAAAGAAGGCTTACATTTGCGTCCTCATGGCGGATTACGACTCGGCGACTCCCTTGTATGATTTTCTCCCCGCCTTCTGGGATGATCCTGATCGTGGGAAGCTTCCTTTCGCTTGGGGCATTAATCCCAACCTAATCGAGACCTATCCCGATCTCATCAGCTACTTTTACGCGACCGCCACCGGGAATGATATTTTTACCGCTGACGCCAGCGCCGCGGGCTACATGAATCCGAACCGGGTCAAACCGGAGTACCTGCCCCTCTTCGTACAACACAACAAGCATTTTTTTGGGCTGACCGATATGACCATGGCGCCGATGGTCCTCGATTGGGATGAGCCCACTCCGGGAGTTAAGGATGCCTTCGCCCAATTCGCGCCGGATGGATATGCAACCAT
>CAZORO010000231.1:0-8170 GCA_964581845.1 uncultured bacterium | reverse complement strand
AACCAACTGGCAAGCGAGTGAAATTTCCGATTTTCGATTCAGCCACGCCTGGGGCACTGAAATTGACTAACGAGGACATTGACAGACTCGATCCGGAAGAGGACCTACGTCGAAATTGTTTGGGTACGATAGAATAGATGACTTCACCATTTTTCGAGTCCCTTCTGACGTCTATTGATAAAGCCTCTCACAAGTTAGAAGAACTGCGAGAGAGAGGGGTACTCGCTGCTGATAATGAATTAGCCCTCCTGTCTCAGAATCCGGGGATTGCTGAATTGTGGAAAATCATCGCGATACTGATTCAGGCAGCGAGAGATGATGAATTTGAACAATTCACCCTCGAAGATGTCCAGGATTTCTACGAGATTTCAGCCGGTCTGGGACCATGTGATGTTGAGATGGGATCAGAACTTGGTTATTTCCTTTACGCGGTCAATGACCAGACTGCGGATGCTCTTGAGATCTTCCGTAAAGCCAGAACCCTCTGCCTGAAGCAGCTAGCTGAATGTACAGCAGGAATGGCTGACTGCCTCCTTGAGATGGGCAAGGTGAAAGAAGCGCATACAATACTTGAACAGACTATTGTGATATGTCCAGATTCAGAGGAGTTGAAGGAGAGTCTTAGTGAGACAACTGAGACTGGCCGGGAGGGTGTTGAGTACTAAAGTGACAATATTAATCATCGGAAAGGAGACCAGCGTTGAACAAGACACGAGTTCTTTTCCTCTCAGTTTTCTCACTTCATCTGATTTTTGCCACGCTCTACCTTCTTGCAATGATTTTGGTATTTCTCTGTAACAGGCTCGTTGGGACTCCTTTAAAAAGTCTGTCATGCAACGATATCTGTGTTTCCTCTCGGGAAACAATTCTCCCAGGAATAACGATAGATATCTTCCAAGAGGTGATTGATATAGGATAAGGGGGTATCTGAGATGCCCTTGACCCCAATGACTGATTTATGAGAGAAGAATTGGCTACTTTGGGGATATCAGCGTGGTTGGGAACAACGAATGGTTCCATCAGTGAAGACATGAAATACCTGGGTGGGGAAGGTATTATTCTAAACACTTGGTGAGGCGGGGTTACTTGTAGTCGACTGTATGTCTTGTTTTTTTATGAATAGCTCTATTGATATCTTAGGGTGCTTGGTTCCCATCATTAGGAGGGTGCCAGGGTGCGATCTCGAATCTAGATGAAAAACACGGGCTAATAATGCGGAGACAGAATTGGAGGGACAAATTTCGTGGGATGCCCACAGCCAGACTTGTTCTCCTGGGGTATCTTTCCTACATCATTGCCGGATGGTTAGTTCTTTGTCTGCCATTTCTCCAGAAGGGAGAGGGGGTGAAGGCCTTGGATGGACTCTTCATCGCGACCTCGGCGGTTTCTACGACCGGACTTGTCACTGTCAGCATCTCTGACTGCCTTAACTTTGCTGGGCAACTGGTTGTGCTTCTCCTTATCCAGATTGGCGGCATTGGTTATATGACCTTCGGTTCCTTTGTGATCCTGTCGAGGAAGTCTGATATGGGGCAGACTCGTACTGAAATCGCCAAGACTGTTTTCAGTCTTCCTGCGTCTTTTCGCATCGACAAATTCATTCGGAGCGTTATTACATTTACGATTATTGTCGAGTTGATAGGAGCCACTACGCTCTACTTTATTTTTAGAGATGAGGGTAGATCCGATGCGCTTTGGAATGCCGTTTTTCATAGTGTATCCGCCTTCTGCACCGCTGGATTTAGCCTTTTTAATAATAGTTTCGAGGGCCACTCGGATGTATTCTGGCTTAATCTTGTCATTTCATGCCTGAGCTATTTAGGTGGCATCGGCTTTATTGTCTGTGTTGATTTATGGCGTATGCTACGAGGGAAGGTTGAATCAATCACATTGACCAGTAAAATCATCCTTTGGATGACATTCTGGCTAACCGTAAGCGGAACCTTTCTCCTTTTCATCACTGAACCTTCGATTCAGTCAAAACCTGTTGACCAGCGAATCATGTGTGCATTTTTTCAGACGATGACCTCGATGACAACAGTGGGTTTCAATACCGTGAACATCGGGGGACTTTCCAATGGCTCGCTTCTCCTTCTTCTTGTGCTCATGGTGATTGGTGCATCGCCCTCCGGGACGGGTGGCGGATTGAAAACCACCACTTTTTCGGCCCTGATTGGCGTGATGTATTCAGCTCTTCGGGGTCAGCATGAAGTCAGGTTCTGGGGGCGTCCTATACCCAATGAACGCATTTGGGCGGCAGTGGCGGCACTTGGGTTCTACCTTGCCGTTTTTTTGGTGGGGACATATCTGCTTGAGTTGACAGAGAAATCAGAGTTCCTCGAGAATCTCTTTGAGGCAGCCTCGGCTCTTGGAACGGTAGGCCTCAGCATGGGAATTACCGCCTCACTCACAAACATGGGGAAACTTACCGTTATCTTGCTCATGTTCTGTGGCCGGTTGGGGCCGCTTACATTTGGTATTGCTCTTTATTCTCGACGGAGGAAGACCACAGGAGAACAAGACAACGATCTGGCTGTTTGACATTCTTTCGAATAAGAGGGTCGGGTCCTCAATACGATGCCCTTTTTAAAGCGACTGCGTGGGTATGGTCTTCATTTGATTGGATCCAGAGAGCGTGTCAGATATGGATAATATGAGGATTGCTCTTCCCAGTGTTATTACACTTGGGTGCGAAGTATCTCCACTTTTTAAGCCTAATCAGACACCCCTCCTCACCCCCACCGTAAACACCTTCGCTGGATTGGTCACAGTTAACATTTCTAATTCTGCGCCGGAAAAACCCGCTTCTCTCAGCTTCGGTAAGAAATAGGTGAAAAGTGTATCGTAAGCACCGAGTGGACCGCCATCCGGTTGCCCCACCATATAGCCGACATAATCATGGGAGACCAGTGTCTGCTCCAGCCAGCCATGAGCACTCATTTCCTTGACCAGCTCCACATGCTCATTCACCGTATCGGGAGCCAGTTTGTCGAACTCAACCCAAGCCCCCTGCTCCGCCGCCTTGAGATGGAGAGCACGATCCTTCTCCACATTTGCATGAACCCAGATAAAGGCTTGCCCCGCGGCTCCCTCCTCTTTGAGGATAGCGAGCTCCTGTAATGCCGCCTGACCCGCAGTGGTATGCGAAGCGATGGTCAGTCCTGTCTTCAGGTGCGTGCGAGCGGCGGCACGCACCAGCTTTTCATCCATGGGAGAAAGTGGGCTCTTGTCCATCCCGATCTTGATGAATCCGGGACGGATCCCGGTCCCCTCGATCCCTTTTTCCCATTCTTCAATCCAGCGCGCGGCTAGTTGATCCACCGTATCGGTGCGTGCATGAGGAGGGATGAAGATCTCTCCATGCGCGGCGTAATACCCAGTGTTCGTCAACAAATGGAGGCCACTGGCATCGCTGAGCCGTTGCAGCAATTTCACATCCCGCCCGATATAAGCGGGGGTGCACTCCGCCATGGAGCGAATCCCCAGCTCATACAAACATTTGAGACGAGGCAAGATCAGCTCAAAAACCTTGTCTGCATCATACCGGCTGGGACTTACCTTCTCCGCGCCGATGAAATCCACCAGGACATGCTCATGCGGCAGCATCAGGCCGAGTGTTTCCGGTGAGACCGGCCCGTTCACAGTCATAACAACGCGCTTGGGCTTTAACTCCTCCGCTTGCGTCTTCATTGTGTTACCCAACGAAAGAGCAGCCATGCTGGTTGCCGTGGAATGAAGAAAGGTGCGCCGATTCATTGTATTCTCCTTGAATAGCCAGATGGAAAAGAGACACCACCCTCAGGGATCTTTCACACCCCGAATTGACGCAGGTGGTGGTTCAGATGAACACCATTGATTCGCGCGAAATTCCTAAGAGAAATCGGCCCCATCATGGGACTGAGCGCGATCCTCTCCGGCTCGCGCTCAAGGGCTGTCAGGAAACGCTCCATCGACTCCAGCAGGATCTGCTTCTCCTTCTCGAAATCCCCCTCCGGCTCAGGTGTAAAGACCTCGGGAGCCTTGATCCCCTGTGGCCAATTCGTAAAGACATAAAAGAACAGGTACCAGAGAATGTTCCGTGACACCCAAGTGCTCTCGTCCTTGACCTCGACCTCACCCAGGGAAATCTCAAAGGAACGGCTGAGGTGGCGCATCAGTTTGGTGGCATCCATGCTCCCCCATTGAGGTTGTGTGCTGGCACTGATCTTCTCGATCCGGGACCTAAAGTCTGGAGCTGTTTCGCGTGTAAAGAGCTGCACTCCCATTTTGAACCTCCCTCCAGCCCGATTTACTCGTAAGGGATCGTAATGGTTCCATCCGGTAGGGTCCATTAGGAATTGTGGGGTATCGGAATGATGACCTTTGATTAACATACCCATGGTGGAAAGAGCGTCCATTACCGCCGGAGGACCTGCCATGAACCGGTTTGCCTGGATGATTGTGGTATTTGCTTTGTATGAAACGAGAGTCTCTAGTGAAGAACTGGAATTCTCTCTTTCCGAATCCATTGGCCCGGTTTCATGCCTAGAAGCTGTCCATGTGGCTGAACGTGCCGTGGATGGATTGGACATCACGCAGGTGAGAGACGATATGATTTTCGGGATTCTGCTCTATGCCATCGAGGGCCAGGCGGCCACCCAGGAAGTCACTGTGTATGTGCATCCGGAAACGGCACGGGTCCATGCTATCTCCAGAAAAGGGCTTGGTATGGAGATGCGGAATGGGATCTTGGCCGCCGCGCACCGTGGCGCGAGCCGTCTTGCTCCCGAAAACACCCTCGCGGCCATCCGCAAAGCATTGGACCTTGGCGCGGATATCATCGAGATGGATGTCCGTCAGACCAAGGATGACCACCTGATACTGATGCACAACTCCGATGTGTCTCACACCACCGATGGCAAGGGCAAGGTATCCGATCTCACCTTGGAACAGATCAAATCCCTCGATGCCGGTTCCTGGTTTGGCGAGGCCTTCAAGGACGAAAGGGTTCCCACCCTAGAGGAGGCGCTCGATTTGATCCGGGGGAAAGGTGCCCCGGATTTTGACCTGAAATCCGCCACCCCGGAGGTCTTTGTCCAGACTCTCCATGCTGAAATCGAGAAGGATCCCTCCCTCTTCGAGCATGCCGCGATGTATTGCAGCAATTTGTCTCTCCGCGCCAAGGTACTGGAGCTCGAACCCCGTCTGAGGATCCGCCCAACCGTTCAGAAGGGCATCCTGGGTCTCCCCGCGCTCATGAGCCAATACGAAAAACCATTGGTCAATATCGAGTGGATCGATTTTACCGGGGACCTGATCCGCCAAGTACATCTTGCGGGCTGCCTGGCGGTGGTCAATACGCATGGGCGTCACGACACCCGGCCCAAGATGACCTATGCTATCCAGGCTGGCGCGGACATCATCATGACTGACCGGCTGGATGTGTTGGTGCCCTTATTGAAGGAGAAGGGGCTCCACCCGTAGTAGGGAATAGATCTGTTTGGAGTTCACGCTGTAGCGTGTTTCTACTCTTGGTGCTTCTTCACATTGAGAGAGAGAACCGCATGGAGTAGCGAATTGATTCGCATGGTGTCTCTCCTGTGCGCCATCTATACGTGTTCGTATGACCAAGCGAATCAATTCGCTACTCCGTGCAGAGGCATTCACTCTGAAAAGATCAAAGGGAACTTTCTTATGGCCTCTCCCCCCTCCTTAACCTCTCGTTGATCCTATCCAGCAGCGGTGGAACTTCGCCGATGGAATCGACGACATAATGCGCACCGGCCATGGCCATGCGGGTGTAAGCTTTTCTGACCTTGTAGTCGTATACCGATGGCTCCAGGGCGAGGATATCCTTTTCCTGCAGGCCAATCTCATTGCCTGTTTTCACCAGACCGATGGTCCACATTCCGGCATTCAAGCCCTCGGCGATATCCGGCAGGGTATCCCCCACCTTCACAAAGGCCTCCATGGGATAGATCCCCAGATCGAAGGCATTCTTGAGGCACATCCAAGGGTGTGGCCTTCCCGCTGGAACATCAGTGGCACAGACCGTGGAATCGGGAACATACCCGCGTTTCTTGGCTTCATCCTGCAGCAGGACCATCATTTCCTTGGTATAGCCGGTGGTGGAACCAACCTTGAGTCCACGTGCGCGAAAATCAGCCACCGCCTCCAAGGTTCCCGGAATCAGATCCGCGTAGTCGGCCAGGCAAGCCAACTGCAGGGGGACAAACTCGGCAAACATTTTATCGATGTCTTCCTCGGTAATGGCTTTTCCATGGACCTCTTTCCATTGCGCGGCGACCGCTGGGATCTGGCCGATTTGTTGAAGGTGCACCCGTTTGTGCGCCCCCATCGGCTCACGTGCCTGGTCGATGGTGATGTTGACTCCATACCGCTTGTAAACTTCGATGAACACCACCGCCGGTGCCATGCAGCCATAATCCATGGTGGTTCCCGCCCAGTCGAGCAGGACCGCCTTGAGCGGACCCCGGTACGAACGCTGAAATACCATATCCATGTCTCGATACCTCCACAAATCGTCCTTCCCGCGAAGGCGGGAATCCAAGGGAAGACTCCCCCATTAACTCTTCTTTAATTCTATGCCCATCTCCTTGACTGCTTCACGGATCGCTCCGAGCAGATCGCGTACATCCGATTCGAAAATTCTGCCAATGTTCCCAATCCGGAAACAATCCGCATTGCTCACCTTGCCGGGGTAAATCACATAATTCCGCTCATTCAGGCGTCGATAAAACTCCTCAAATGAAAACTTGGAATGATCGGGGTAACGGAAAGAGGTGATGATGTATCCTTGAAACTCTCTTGGAAGATATTCAATAAATCCCATCCCGCGCATCCCAGCGATAAGGGTTTCATAATTCCTGCGGTAGCGTGCAGCTCTACCCTCGACTCCCCCTTCCTCCTCCAATTCACGTAAAGCTTGACGGAAAGCAAGGAGTGCATGGGTGGGAGGAGTGAAGCGGAATTGTCCATTTGCTTCCAGGCCCTTCCATTGACTGAATAAATCCAAGCTGAGGCTGCGGGCATACCCCTCGGTAGCCAAAAGCGTGCTCGTGCGGGCAATCGCAAAAGCAAATCCGGGGACTCCCTCAATGCACTTATTCGCCGAAGACACCAGGTAGTCGATATGGCATTCAGAAAGAGAAATGGGGATCGCGCCGAAGCTGCTCATCGCATCCACGAAGTAGACACGCCCATGCTTTTGTACTATCTCTCCAATCTCCTGGACCGGGTTGATAATGCCCGTGGTGGTTTCGCAATGCACTACCGCCACATGGGTGATACCCTTGTCGGCCAGCAGGGCGCTTTCGATCTTTTCCAGGTTCGGCAGGCAATCCTCCTCGAACACCAAAGGAACCGCCTCGATCTTGAGCACCTTAGCCATCTTCAGGATTCTTTGGCCATAGGCCCCGTTGATGATGACCAGCAACTTGCCATCGGGCGGGATAGCCGAGGACACCACCGCCTCGATGGCGAAGGTTCCGCTTCCCTGCATCAAGACGGCTTCATATTCCCCCTTCTTCACCCCGCCGATGGCCAGGAGACACTCACGGATCTCACGGACCATTGAGATGAACTCGAAATCTCGCGATCCCAGGTCTCGCAACATGGCTTGCTTGACCGTCTGGCTGGTTGTCAACGGTCCCGGTGTGAAGAGAATCTTGTCTTTCCAACCACGGATTGAAGGGAGCATGGTAGTTGTTCTCTCCAGAAAGATGTCATTTCCGCCTTACCCCCCTCTCCCCGTGGGAAAGGGAGGCTGAGGGGTGAGGTTTTATAAACCGCTCAATCCCAGGTTCCAACACGGGTGGCTTTCGCCTCCGTTTCATTGAACCAACGGTAGGTTACTGATTTCTTTTCGGTGTAGAAGAGGAGTCCATCTCTTCCATGGCTGTGTAAATCGCCAAAAAAGGAGTTTTTCCACCCAGTAAAAGAGAAAAAACCCACTGGAACCGGAATCGCCACATTGATTCCCACCATGCCCGTCCCCACACGCCGTGCAAACTCGCGCCCGTAGTACCCGCTCTGTGTGAACACTGCCGCTCCATTACCGAACTCGCTCTCGTTGATCAACGCCAGTCCCTCCTCGAATGAGTCCGCTCGTTTGAAGCACAACACCGGTCCGAAGATCTCCTCGCGTCCGATAACCATGTCATTTGTCACA
>CAZORO010000230.1:3810-8195 GCA_964581845.1 uncultured bacterium | reverse complement strand
TAGTGACGGAGCACGGCGAAGTAAGCGATGGCTTTCCGCTTGAGGAGATAGGGACAGGTGAGCATGAAGAAGTTGCCCACCATGCGGTCACTGTAACAATCCAATGCCAATTCCGAGAGAGAATCGAAGATGTAGAAGCCAGATTCGCCATTTGCCTCGATGACCTCATGGATGGTGGTGATGAAACTCTCGAAACCCTCTTCGGGAAAGAGTACATGCACCTCACAAGGGATTCCCTCCGGTACCAGGAAGGGATGACGGGCGAAGCGGAAGTAGGTCAGTTTCTGTCCCTGTCTTTGGGCACTCAGACAGAGTGGGGACACGAACTCCGCATAAGCCTCGATGGAGTCGACCTGCCAAACCACATTGTCGCCCGGGAATAGCCCGAGTATGACCTCATCCAATCCTTGCAGACCCGTGCTGAATAGCTCTCCGGTCATGTAGACTCTCTCAGAGTTTGTTTGAACCTCACCCCCTCGCCCAGTGGGATAGAAGGGCAGGGGATTGAGTTGTTAAAAATCCTCACGCGCCACAAGATCGGTTAAGGCTTCGTAATGTATGAGCCGTTCGTAATCATACAGTGCCGAGAGGGCATGATTCGAGGCGGGGATGCCGGCCTCCTCAACCGCCGCGAGGGGATTCAGACCACCGCATACCAGGAAACCGGTACGGTCCTCCTCGACCGGGAACTCGAGTAGGTCCCGGTTGGGTTTCCCAATCATCAAACATCCCCCGATTCCGATATCATGAAGCATCGGACTGATGCGTTCGACCTCTGGAAGAGCGGGCGAAGGAAACTCACGGAAGCTCGCGCCAATACGCCCATTACCTGTCCGGGCGGCCTTGCGTACACTGGTTAATTTCCCCTTGATAAAGATTTCGAGTGGGTCGAGAGAGGTTCCGCTGTAGTAAATCACCTCAGTGAACCTGACAGGCTGGCCATCGCTGATCTCCAAAACACCACCGAAAACCGAACGAGTTGGGATACGTGCCCCCAACAAGATACCATTCAAAGTCACGCTGCACACCGTTCCGATTCCCACTTTGCCAGGGGGAATGGAATAAGCACCCAGACGATCTCCGGGACGCGCCACAGCGGCCAGCTTGCCCATCCCCAGCGAAGAACGAAAGACCGGGATCATCTCTCGCACCGCCGCTGGGAAAAGGGAACGTTCCAGAATTGTGGCGTTCAAGACCACTGTTCCAGTCTTTCCCCGTGGATCGAAGGTGACCTGGCAGGCGAGACTGTCCACACGGCTGGCCATGAATCCGATACGCTCCTTGACCAAAGCATTTTGGATTTCCTCATGTCCCAGGTAAGTCAGGGAGCGCCCCCCATCACGGCCTCGTTTGGCCTGAGTGACTAATCCTTCTTGTTCCATTTCTTGGAGGTAGAGACGGACTGTCCGGCCACACAAGTCAAATCCATGAGCCTGCAACTCGTTGGCGATATGCGAGCTTCCTAAAGGTTCTCCAGAGTCTTGAAGAATCTTCAGAATGGCCACTTTTTGACGTGCCTGATTGTCTCTCAATGGTTGCTTCCTTCCCTTAGTGTGGAATGACTTTACCATATTTGGAAAGATCCATCAACGGATTAAATGGAATTAAATTTCCATATGAGAGAAGAAAGAGAGCCGGATGAGTGGTATTTCCCCATGAAATGGCAATTATTATCACTCCTAACCATATAATGCGACCTTTTGGAGGAAGGAATTTGTTGAAAAACTCTTTTTTTACGCTTGACATTGGTCCGAGACCAAGCTACAATTGGCAATACAGTACCAATTTAATATGGCAGGTTGTTGCCATATCGGACTGCGGCCGTCCTTTTCCCCGAATCGTCGGGAGATGATGGTCCAGATACATCAACCACCTCCAATGGAAGTGGTTGAACCGGGTGAATCCGTAAGGAGATAAATCGATGGCATATGTTTCGGAAGTCCTGGAGTCGGTCAGTGCAAGGAATCCGGGGGAACCTGAGTTTCTACAAGCGGTCAGGGAGGTCCTTGATTCCCTGGAACCAGTTCTTGCACGTCATCCCAAGTATCGTCAGCACTGCATTCTCGAACGGATCACGGAACCGGAGCGGGTTCTGATGTTCCGTGTCCCCTGGCAAGATGATCAAGGAAGAATCCATGTGAACCGTGGCTTCCGTATCGAATTTAATAGTGCCATTGGTCCTTACAAAGGCGGTTTGCGTTTCCACCCCACTGTGTATCTCGGCATCCTTAAGTTCCTGGGTTTCGAGCAGGTTTTCAAGAATTCTTTAACCTCATTGGCCATGGGTGGCGGGAAAGGTGGCAGCGATTTTGATCCCAAGGGACGTTCCGACAATGAGGTGATGCGTTTCTGCCAATCTTTCATGACTGAGCTCTTCCGTCACATCGGTGCGGCCACTGATGTTCCCGCAGGTGATATCGGCGTGGGGGGACGCGAGATTGGTTTTCTCTTTGGCCAGTACAAGAGGCTGCGCAACGAATTTACGGGTGTTCTTACTGGCAAGGGTCTGAACTGGGGTGGATCCCTCATCCGTCCAGAGGCTACAGGCTATGGTGCCACCTACTTCGCCCAGGAGATGTTGGCAACGCGAGGGGATTCCCTTAATGGGAAGACTGTATTGGTCTCCGGTTCCGGAAATGTAGCCCAATATACAGTGGAAAAAGTCAATGAATTAGGCGGGAAAGTGGTAACACTTTCCGATTCCAATGGAACCATATACGATCCAGCGGGTATCAATGCTGAAAAGCTAGCCTATGTGATGGAATTAAAAAATGTACGCCGTGACCGCATCCGTGAGTATGCGAACAAGTTCAAGGGAGTCGAATACAAGGAAGGTCTGCGTCCCTGGGCAATCCCCGCGCAAGTGGCTTTCCCAAGCGCTACCCAGAACGAGATCAGCGAACAGGATGCCAAGACCCTTGTCAAGAATGGATGTTTCGTGGTCAGCGAGGGAGCGAATATGCCCTCCGAGCCGGGAGCAATCCAGGTATTCTTGGAAAGCAAAATCCTCTACGGTCCCGGCAAAGCCGCTAATGCGGGTGGTGTAGCCGTATCAGGTCTTGAAATGGCTCAGAACTCCCAGTTCATGTCCTGGTCACGTGAACAGGTCGACAATCACCTTCATGACATCATGCGGCGCATCCATTCCAATGCCTGGAATACGGCGGAAGAATATGGGCATTCCGGCAACTATGTTGTTGGCGCGAATATCGCCGGTTTTGTCAAGGTCGCGGATGCCATGATCGATCAAGGATTGGTCTGATCGTCTTTCCGGGGCCGTACCGAGGAGAGCAACCTTGAGTTATGCACTCATGATGCAGCACAGGAAGAAGGCCAATGCCGCTTTACGGAAACACGACTACACGGCTGCGGAGAAGGCCTTTCGGGCGGCCCTGGAGGAGGCTGAGACTGGCCATCAACCCAATGCTTATGCGGTACTCCAGCTAAAGACACTGGGAGTTTTTTATTTTTCCCGGGGACGTTTGGAGGAAGCCGAAGATTATCTCCAACGTGCTCTGACAGCCGAAAGGCAGTTGTTCGGTCCTGAATCTCTGGAGATATGTAATGGATTGAACCTGATTGGGCTCTTATATCATGTCCGTAAGCGGTATGACCGTGCCGAGGAAGCTTATAAAGAGGCCCTTCAGATTCAGGAACGCGCCGCTTTTGCGCGTATTCCAGAGACCAACTCGAAGACCTTCCATATGAGCCTCCATCACTTAGCCATGGTCTACTGCGCTCAGGAGAAATTGGAAAAGGCTCTCGACATCTGCCGTCAAGCATCCGAACGGATCGGGAAGATCACAGGGCCTGGGGGACGGAACCTGGCGATTGACTTCCAAAATGTTTCAGTGAATTGTTGCATTGAGGGGCGGCAAACCGAAGCCTTTGAAACCTGTCAATGGATGCTCGATCTGTGTTTTAAAGAACTACAACGTGAGTTTCTGGGATGTGTGATTGATGAGGGGGGGCTTGGACAATTGGGTGCCAAGCCTTCTCATCTTTCCGCGGATGGGGACTCGTTGGCCTATCTCTACCATGAGGTTTGGCGTCCCGCTGAAATCTACCGTGTGGCTCCGAACCAGATTCGTCCTCAAGATAAATTCTCAGAACAAGCTCCCGGACAGTCCATGAATCCGGATCATGAGGACTACTGGAGACCGGAGAAGCGATAGGAGAATCATCTCATGTCCGAACTGAGTTCCTATGATGTGGCTGATAAGCAATTAGCCGAATGCGCGGAGATCCTTCGTCTTGATCCCGGAGTCCATGCCATCCTTCGCAATCCCATGCGGGAGGTACGTGTCTCCCTTCCGGTGAGGATGGATGATGGCTCCATCCGTGTCTTTCAGGGGTGCCGTGTCCAATACAATGACGCCAAAGGG
>CAZORO010000230.1:0-3800 GCA_964581845.1 uncultured bacterium | reverse complement strand
CCATCGATGCCATGCGCGCGCAAGCAGCCTGGATGACCTGGAAATGGGCCCTGCTGGATCTCCCGCTAGGGGGCGCGGGCGGGGGGGTCATGTGCAACCCCAAGGAAATGTCGCGTGGAGAACTGGAACGGCTCTCGCGGGCTTACGTGGATGCCATCGTGGATCTCCTCGGGCCAGAAAAGGACATCCCGGCTCCCGATATCTACACCGATCCCCAAATCATGGCCTGGATGATGGATGAGTACTTCAAGCTCAGCGGTCAGAGCCAGTTTGGAGTGATCACCGGGAAGCCGCTGGCGATTGGCGGCTCGGTGGGACGTGCTGATGCCGCCGCGCGGGGTGGGATGTACACAATCCGTGAGGCCGCCAGCTTGTGTGGTATTGACCTTTCACGCGCCAAGGTGGCGGTCCAAGGATTCGGGAATGCCGGGTATTTCGCGGCTCTGTTGTGCACAACCCTCTTTGGGGCCAAAGTGGTCGCGGTCAGCGATAGCCGTGGCGGAGTCCTGAACCACTCCGGACTCGATCCCGAGGCAATCCGTAAGTACAAGGCGATGACTGGTTCGGTCACCGGTTTGCCAGGCACGGAAACCATCTCCAACGAGCAGTTACTCGAACTTGATGTCGATGTCCTCATCCCCGCGGCCATCGAAAATGTGATCACTGAATCCAATGCTCCCAAGATCAAAGCACGTGTCCTGGCCGAATTGGCCAATGGTCCCACCACTCCCGAAGCGGATGTGATTCTTCACCGCAAGGGTGTTCATCATATTCCAGATTTCCTCTGTAATGGCGGTGGTGTGACGGTGTCCTACTTTGAGATGGTTCAAAATGCTTACATGTACCACTGGGACCGGGACTTGGTACATGAGCGGCTCGACAAGAAGATGACCGCCTCCTATCACGCCGTCTTGGATGCCTCCAACCGTTTCAGCATCAATATGCGCAAGGCCGCTTATGTAGTAGCGGTGACACGTGTGGTTGAGGCGATGAGGATTCGCGGCAGGATCTGAGACTCATCATGCAGCCCAATGCACGCATGATCCAGAGTGGAATTCCCTCACTTGATGAGGTCTTGCAAGGGATCCGCCTGGGAGACAATGTAGTCTGGCAGGTGGATGACCTGGAGGTTTACCGGGCCTTCGCGGTACCTTTTTTCAATCAGGCTCTCCAGGATGGCAGATGCTGCATTTACATGCGTTTCGCCCCTCATCCTCCCATCCTCAAATCAATGCCCGGAGTCGAGACCATCGAGCTGGACCCCAGTGTTGGGTTTGATCCCTTCAGCGCCGCGGTTCACCGTATCATCGAAGAACGCGGCCGTGAAGTTTTTTATGTCTTCGACAACCTCTCAGCCCTTGTGGCGGAATGGGCCACCGATGAGCTCCTTGGCAACTTCTTTCAGGTTACCTGTCCATTCCTATATGAACTGGACACGGTGACATACTTTGCCCTCACGATGGGAAGCCACGAGGATGATACCGTGGCACGCATCCGTGACACCACGCAGTTGCTCATCAATGTGTATCATGTCAAGGGGCAAACCTTCTTCCATGCTCTCAAGGTATGGAACCGCTACTCCTCCCAGATGTTCATGCCTCATGAGATTACAGAGCAGGAATTGGTTCCGGTGATTCACAGTGGAGAAGCCGCTGAGATCACCGCTCTTGCACGCAAGAATCCATTACGGGCGGGCGCCGAATCTATCGCCCCGTGGGAATCGGTCTATCGCAAACTCCTTCAGTACAGTGAGGAACCCGAGGAGTTCATCAATGCTCATATCGAGGCGGCCTCGCTGAAACAGGAACTTTCCCGCATGTTACTGGGAAGCCACCCCGATTTCGTCAGGCTTGCGGATGAGTACTTTACCCTTGAGGATCTTTTCTCGATTCGCAGCCGTATTGTGGGTTCGGGACGGATTGGAGGAAAGGCCCTTGGTATGTTGCTGGCGCGCCGGATACTGCAGCGAGCTTGGGGAGCGGAGCAATTCAGCGCCGTCATCGAGGACCACGACTCTTTCTATATTGGCTCGGATGTCTTTTTCACCTTCCTGGTCAACAACGATCTCTTCCGTTTACGCCTCCAGCTGTCACGAGCCGAAGAGGTCCATTTGGGTGAGTTCGAGGATCTCGAAAAACGTTTCCTGGAGGGTACCTTCCCAAGGGATGTGATGGAGCAATTCCAGAACATGCTGGAGTATTTCGGGCAAGCTCCGATCATTGTTCGTTCCAGTAGCCTTCTGGAGGATAGTTTTGGGAATGCCTTCGCGGGGAAATACCGTAGTGAGTTCTGCACCAACCAAGGGAGTCCCGAGCAGCGCATGGAGGCCTTCCTGCGAGCTGTGAAATTGGTTTATGCCAGCGCGCTTGATCCAAATGCTCTTTCTTACAGACGCAAACGTGGATTGGCGGAGAGCGATGAACAGATGGCGCTCCTTGTCCAACGGGTTTCGGGCATGCCTTACAAACGGACCTTTTTCCCCAGCCTTGCGGGAGTTGCCTTCTCCAAGAATTTATATGCCTGGACTGACCGTATCGACCGCAATAAAGGTGTGATCCGTTTAGTGTTTGGGTTGGGAACGCGAGCCGTCGACCGGACCAATTATGATTACCCCCGAATGATTTCGGTCAGTCATCCCGGCCTACGTCCCGAGGTCGGCGTGGAGATGGTCAAGTACTCACAAAAAGAAGTGGATCTCCTGGATCTCGATGAAAATTCTCTTGTAACCCGCTTTGTTGATGAGGTGCTTGATAAAAAAGATTATCCCAATCTGCACCTATTCGTTTCCACTCGCAGTAATGGTTTCCTGTCGGATCCATCCTCCGTGTTCATTGATGCGGATGCCGATGCCCTGGTGCTCACCTTCAACAACTTGATCCGAAAGACGGATTTTGTGACCCTTTTAGGACGTATGCTGGACGATTTGGAGAAGGCTTACGGTATCCCCATCGACACCGAGTTCACTGCTTTTGTGACACCAGCGGGGAAGATCCGCATCAACCTCCTGCAATGCCGTCCAATGGGACTTCCAGGCACCGAGGGAGGAGATGTCAATCTGCCTGAGGATATTCCCAGCGAAAGGGTACTTTTCCGAGCGAACCGGATTGTCAGTGGTGGCGTGGTTCAGGATGTCCGTTTTCTAATCTACATCGACCCGGTCCGGTATGCGGCTATGCCTTCCACGGATATGAAAAAGTCGGTTGGCCGGGTTGTCGGACGTGTGAATAGCCATCCCCGTATTCAGGAGGGGGGGATCATCATGGCCGGACCGGGACGGTGGGGGAGCAGTAATATCCAAATGGGTGTCAATGTCAGTTATGCCGACATCAACAACACCTCGGTGCTGGTGGAGGTGGCCCGCGAGGAAGCTGGTCATGTTCCTGAAGTCTCTTATGGAACCCATTTCTTTCAGGATCTGGTCGAGTCAAAGATCATCTATCTTCCGGTATATCCATCGGATCCCAACTCGGGATTTAATGCTGATTTTCTCAACAACTCCTCGAACCATCTTCTCGAGTTCTATCCAGAGGGGAAGGATTTTGAGGACTTGGTGCGTGTGATCGATGTGAGTGAGGCATCTGAAGGGATGCTCCTTCAGGTGGTCGCCGATCCACGCAGCCAGCGTGCGGTCTGTTATCTTGCTGAGCCGCAGAAGGCCTGATACCACTTCTCTCTTATGTAACCGGTTTGTAAACGCCGTCCCCTATCCCTCCTGAATCCATGTCATGCTTCCGCAAAGGGAGGAGTCATGATATGGGCAGGAAGAGTGGACGATCACGGGGAGCGGAATTCTGGCGTGG
>CAZORO010000229.1:4211-8229 GCA_964581845.1 uncultured bacterium | reverse complement strand
TGAGGTGAACGGTAGACCCGATACTCCTCAGCGCCTGGATCCTCATCCCACTCCAACTCCACACTTGCATCGGTCTTACTAGCTTTGAGGCCACGCACCGGCTTGGGCAGATCGATGGCATAAAATTGACACTCATACAGGTTCTCATGAGTCTGCATGACATATACATGACGGTTGATGGCCATGATGCATGCTGTCCCTTCCCCATCGCCTTGGTAGTACTGGTTAAGCAGGGCCTCATACTCCGCCTCGCTTGCGCACATCCCCGGTGTGATCACCTTCTCGAAGCGGTTCAACACCTCTTGCGGGGTTTTAGGCGGAAGCAGCGGGATGTAGTAGTAGCGCCCCTTGTTGGGAATGAGCTCATGTTCAAGGAAACGTTCCCAGACGCCATAAGCCGCGCGCGCTAGCTGTCCCTGATCATGGATCCAATCTACATCCCGTAGATTTTCATGGAATTCATTGATGTTGCTGGCGGGTTTGAGGTGATAAGCCACCTTGGTCTTCTCCATCACCTGCGCGTGGGTAGGAATCAGTTTCTCCTGGATGGCCTGCTTGAGTGTGGGGTAGATGACCTCGCGCCAACACACCGAGTTGTCATAATCGAAAAGGTCCCAGAAAGGCTCGAACTGGAAGACCGTGGCCCCCATCTTAATCCCCTCGAGGATCATAGCCCGGTAGAGCAATGGCGGCATGAGACGGGTATTATCGGGATCCTGCCCAAACAACCCGGGAGAGAGCATCCGTCCATTCTCGAACCACCAGGACTGTGGTTCGATTCCCCAATTACGGACAAAACCAGCAATCCAGAAACCCCACACCGAAGTCTGCCGGGGGAGATGCTGGGGGCCGATGTGCTCATTTTGAGGAAGGCAATATTCCCCTAGTTCACGGATGGTCTCCACCAATGGCTCATTGAGCACATCCACCCCGATGTGCATCCACTTGAGCGACTGGAAAGACATACTGACATGCTTTCCGTATTGTGCACCGAGCTTCAGGATATCGATGGCATACCGGGTTTCAGGAGGGATGGCATAGCGGGGCACATTGAAGGTACTGTAATGCTCGAAGCGCATCTCGGTAATACCGAGGCTCTTGATGCAGGGATACTCTTGAACCAGCTTCTCGACAAAGAGCGGATCGAAGACATAAATGTCATGCGGATCGGCGAACTGGAAGCTGGTGGGAACTCCAGCCCTTTGGGTCTCATCGAAGAGGCGCCGGAAGGCATTGTAACGCTCCTCATGATCGCGGATACGGATCTCGGCCTGAAGCTGGCAATATGGTTTGATGTCATCGGGCACTGTCTCGCGCCAGACACGTACGATCTCACGCCCATGCTCCGTGTGATCCTCAAAACGGTCAGAGGTCTGGAGAATGATGAGCGGATGCTCGTGATCGATGTGAGTTTCAGGAGTGAGGGTCACAAAATATGATGAAAGACACTGGGCCAGGAGTTCAACTCCTGGCCCAGCTCATCCAGATGTATTGGTCCGAAGACCTATTGACTACTACTTTCTACGTCCAAAGAAGCCACCTTGTGGAGTGGCCTTCTTCTTCGCGGATTCCTTCTTAAGGAAGGCTGGAGCGATCATGCCCGCGTTGACTCCGCCCTTGTCATCTGGTCCGGAGGCGAATACTCCACGCTCCTCGGACCAGCTCAGGGTCTTGCCCTGGCGAAAGGCATACAGCGAGAGAGAGATCGCCACTTGGGCTGCATAACCACGGGCCGCATCCAGGTTCTGATCGGCGCCCTCGCGGATGACATCCAGGAAGTTCTTACGGTGGTTGGGACGTGGGTCGCCTTGAATCTCAACCTCCATCTGCCCATCGTTAAGGGCTTTGAATTCCTCCTCGAACTCCTTCTGGCCAGTGATCTTGATCTTGTCGTTGCTAAGCAGATCGATGGTACCCTTCTGCCCGTAGATTCTATCAGCAATGCCAGCATCATTGGTCATCGAGGCCAGGATGCAGATGGTGTGCTTGCTGGGGTAGTCGATGAGCACAAAGGAGTTATCGGGGACTTCACGATCGGGGAACAAATAGATACCGCCCGCAGCAGTGACCCGCTTCGGGAGCTCGTTATCGAAGGCGATCATGAAGGGGGCCAGCTTGTGGTAGAACAGATCGGTGGCGATACCACCCGAGTAATCATAGTACTTCCGGAAGCGGAAGTACCTGTCCGGATCCCAGGCCCGCTTGGGTGAAAGACCCCACTTGTGACCAAGCCACATATCCCAATCGAGGTTGACGCCTGGCTTGGCATCGGGATCGATGGTCCAGTTCCACTCGCCGCCTTTGTTATTGCGGCTGTAACCGGTGGTGGTCCAGACCACCTGGCCGATGCGCCCCTCGGTGATGGCCTTGCGCGCCGCGAAATAAGCACCATCAGCGGTATGTTGTGAACCGACCTGGAGCTTCAGCCCTGTCTGTTCCACCTTTTTCTTGATCGCCAAAGCTTCATAGGGGGTATGCGCCATGGGTTTCTCGAGGTAGACATGCTTACCAGCCTCAAGGGCCTCGATAGCCATCTTGGCGTGCCAGTGGTCCGGGGTGGCCACGATGACGGCATCGATGTCTTTGCATTCCAGGAGCTTACGGTAATCGCCAAACACCTCGGCACTCCCGCCGGCCTTTTCCTTACCCATCTGCTGACGTTTTTCATAAACATCGCAGACCTTGGTGACCTCGCAATTCCAGGCATCCTTATTCTCGGTAAAGGTGCCGATCAAGCTCCTTCCTTGTCCACCGCATCCGATGGCGCCAAAACGGATCTTTCCATTGGCCCCTTCCACATTGGCGTATGACTTCGCACTCTGGCCCAGGATACCCAAGGCAGCGGTTCCCGCCGCGGCTACACGCAGAAAATCACGACGACTGACTGACTTCCGATCCGACACTAGATGTTCCTCCGTTTCTATATGATGAGGGAAAGCCCCGCGCGGGCCAATCGCGTATCGGTCCAACGTGGGAACGGGGGATGTTGTCACTCTCAGGTGGGGCTTTCAAGCGGAGAGGACCTCACCCCCCTGGACCCCCTCTCCCGCTGGGAGGGGGGGAATGTCTCTCATCGCCTTGTGGGAGAGTGGGGCCAGAGGGGAAAGGTAAGGTGGACATCCCCGCGATCTCGTACGATACTTTGCCCCATTATGTGCTGTCCCGTTGTGGACCCTGTCACCTGAACTCGGGAGGAGTATAGAAAATGAAGAAGATTTCCATTGGTACATGGGCTTATTCCATTGGTCCGTATGCCGACAACCCAATTCCATGGGTGGAAGTGATCACCACCTTAAAAAAGCTAGGATTTGACGGTGTTGAGCTGGGTAGCTTTGGAGTACATCCAAACCCGGAGAACCTTCCCACCAAGGAGTCGCGCCAGGAGTGCCGTAAACAGCTTGAGGATCTCGGCCTGGGTTGGTCTGGAATCGCCGCCAATCTGTGGGGCGAAAAACTCATCAACACCGCCGATACCACCGATTACATCAACTGCTTCAAGAAGAACCTTGAATTCTGCGTAGATCTCGGTATCAAGGGGATTCGTGTGGACACAGTCCAACCCCCCACCATCTTTTCCGAGGTGGACCCACAAACCGCCCAAAAACGGGTCGTGGACACGTGGAAAATCTGTGCCAAAGAAGCCGCGGCACATGGCATCTATATGACTTGGGAGTTCGAGCCAGGATTTGCCTTTAATAAGCCTTCGGATGTGCTCCGGATTCTGGATGCGATCCAGGATGACAACTTCGGCGTCCAATATGACACCTGCCATGGCCAGATGGTGGCGGTCAATGGCGCGCGTCAGCCTGGCCAGAAGGAAACACTTAAAGGTGGTCAGCTGGAGTTCATTCAGAAACTCGATGGACGCATCAACCACATCCATATGATCGACTCGGACAACACTTGCCACAAGGATGCCGAGGGGAATGATGAAACTTCAGCCCATGCACCCTTCGGGGATGGGGTCATTAACTTTGATGAAATCGTTCCCGCGCTGAACAAGGCGGCCCGCTGCAAG
>CAZORO010000229.1:0-4201 GCA_964581845.1 uncultured bacterium | reverse complement strand
TTTCTGGCCGGATGCGTGGGCCGTGACCGAGCGCTGCAAGAAGGCCATCGATAAATTGAACGAAAAGTACGGTTGAAAAACCTCACCCCCCTACCCCCTCTCCCACAAGGAGAGGGGTGATAAAGGAGAGGGGGGTGATAAAAGAACTTGGACAGAAGGAGAGCATTTCATGTCAACAACCAAGAAACCATTGAATATCGGATTGATCGGCTGCGGTTTCATGGGCCGTACCCATTCTAACGCGCACCGTAAGGTGGGCAACTTCTTTAACCTTGAGATGCAACCCGTACTCAAGGCCATCTGTGACAACAATAAGGAGAAGGCCGAAGCCTTCGCCGCGCAATGGGGTTACGAGTCGGTGGAAACAGACTGGCACAAGCTCCTTGATCGTAAGGACATCGACCTGATCGAGATCTGCACCCCCAATAACCTACACAGGGAAATCGCGGTGGCCGCGGCCCAAGCGGGCAAGATGATCATCTGCGAGAAACCCCTCGCGCGTAACGGCGATGAGGGGCTTGATATGGTCAAAGCGGTGGAGGCCGCCAAGGTCCCCAACTTCATCAGCTACAACTATCGCCGCATCCCCGCCGTGACCCTGGCCAAGAAACTTATCGATGATGGCAAGCTGGGACGGATCTTCCATTACCGCGCGATGTTCCTTCAGGACTGGACTATTTCACGCGACCTGCCGCAGGGTGGCGATGCTCTCTGGCGCCTGGATGTCAGTGTGGCTGGTAGCGGTGTCACCGGCGACCTGCTCGCCCACTGCATCGATACCGCCATCTGGCTGAATGGCGGCATCGATACCGTCTCCGCCATGACCGAGACCTTTGTGAAGGAACGCAAGCACACTGTTACCGGTAAAATGGAGAAGGTCGGGATCGATGATGCCTGCGCTTTCCTGGCACGCTTCAAGAATGGTTCGCTGGCAACTTTTGAAAGCACCCGTTATGCGCGCGGCCATAAGGCGCTGTATGTCTTCGAGATCAATGGCGAGCATGCTTCCATCGCCTGGGATCTGCATGACCTGCACCGGCTTTCCTATTTTGATCACCGCGATCCGGGTTACCTCCGTGGCTGGCGCTCCATCCATGTCACCGATGGGGATCACCCCTACATGGGCAAGTGGTGGGTTCCCGGCCTGTCCATCGGCTACGAGCATTCCTTTGTCCACCAAGTGGCGGACTTCATCGAGGGGATTACCAAGGGTAAACCCGCATCACCCACCTTCCGCGAGGCACTCGAAACTCAGCGTATCTGTGATGCGGTTCTCAAATCCGGGAAATCCCTGCAGTGGGAAAAGGTTCAGGAGGATTAGGAATCATAACTCACCCCTAAATCCCCTCTCCCGCCAGGAGAGGGGACTTCCTCGTCCCCCTTCTTCTTGGGGGAAAAGGGGGTCAGGGGGATGAGGTCGTAAAACTGAAAAGGGTGAGAGCCTTCCAGCTCTCACCCTTTTTTTTCGAGGGATAATTCGTTGTGAACTGTTCTAAAGCCTGACCACCGTTGTCGCTTTGGGTCCCTTCTGGGAATTCTCCACTTCAAACTCCACTGTCTCGCCTTCTTTCAATGTCCGGAATCCCTGGCCTTGAATGGCCGTGTGATGAACAAATACATCCGCACCATTTTCCTGTTCGAGGAACCCATATCCTTTCGACTCGTTAAACCACTTAACCTTTCCTCTGTACACTGAACTAACCTCCGATGCCCAAGCAGCGTCACGCACGTAATGTGCGCCCTCCACTTTATCTTTACAATTTATGTGTGTAAAGAAGGATTTTTTGCCTTTTTTTTGTCATCTAATGCCTCCCCCTGGTCTGTGGACCTTGATCCGGGTCCAACCTCGCACCGAATTGATCAGAAAAACCGCGTCGGATTTGAAGATATCATCTGGCTTTAGTGTCCGTTCGATCAAAAGCCCCCGTTCAAGGAGCTCCTGCCGGTAGGTTCCCGGAAGCAAGCCCGCATTAACCGGTGGGGTAAAGAGACCCCCCTGGATCCTGACCACTAGGTTCGCCGTTGATGATTCCGTCACCTCGCCCGATTGGTTGACCAGGAGCACATGCCATCCTTTTGGATATCTTGCTGTCCTGCTTTCGTAAACTTCACGATTCGTGGTTTTGTTGAACAGGAAGATATCGTGGCTATTCACCGGCTTCTCGGTGTCGATCACCGCCGGTTCAACCAAGCACGGTTCCTCATGGGAGAGCGCTAGAGTTTCCACCCGGACCTGACCCCTGCGGCTGAGCAGCAGACGGACTTTGTATCTCTCTCCATCTAGGTCATGAATGGATGACTGGATCTGCCCTGCAATCTTTTGACGATCAAAGCGAAACCCAAAAAAAGCAGCTGATTGTTCCATTCTTCTCAGGTGATGCCCCAATAGGAAGAAACCTTGTCCACTCTCATACAGAAGGGACTCCAGCAAATCGAATGACTTTGGAACCGTGCTGAGAAAACGAGCCTTATCGAGGGACTCAGTGTACTCCTCATCCGGTTGAGAACCGTGTGTAATACCGCCTCCCAAGCCGAACTCCATCAATCCGGATTCACGTTCCGTCACCACGGTCCGGATGGCGATATTGAACACAGCTTCCTGCCCAGGTGAGAGAAAACCGATCGCTCCGGTGTAAAGTCCGCGCGGCGAGGACTCTAGCTCCCGGATGATCTGCATGGTACGGATCTTCGGCGCCCCCGTGACCGACCCGCTCGGGAACAGAGCCTGGAGGATATCCACAAAGGTCACCTCACGCCGGAGCCTGGCGGAAATCGTGGAGGTCATCTGGAAGACCGTTTCATAACGCTCCACCTCGAAAAGATTTTCAACCGTCACACTCCCCACCTCGGCTAATCGGCCGAGATCATTGCGCATGAGGTCCACGATCATCACATTCTCGGCTTGGTTCTTTTCGCTCCTGGCCAGCTCTTTCTTGAGACCTTCATCCTCCCGCCAATAACACCCCCGCCGCGAAGTGCCTTTCATAGGCCGGGTGGTGATAATGCTGGCTTTCCAGCTGAAGAAGAGCTCCGGTGAGGCGGATAGGATCAGGTGTGAGCCGGTGTCGATATATGCGCAGTAGGAGGCTCCCTGAGACAAACACAGTGCGCGGTATAACTGCCAAGGATCCCCCTTCAGCCTTGAATGGAGACGGTGCGTGAAATTCACCTGGTAGGTGT
The DNA here is from genome assembly GCA_964581845.1 of uncultured bacterium. Classification (GTDB taxonomy): domain Bacteria; phylum Hinthialibacterota; class Hinthialibacteria; order OLB16; family OLB16; genus OLB16. The sequence goes on along the minus strand of CAZORO010000229.1, from coordinate 1,021 downwards.
CACCGGCGCGGATGTAATCCTGGATTTGTGTGATCGATTCCAGGTACTCCTTCTTAGAGGTGGTAGGCTCCCAGCAGACTGGTACCGGAGTGTAACAATCCTCTTCGAGGAAGGGGGTGTATTCTTCACGTTCACGAAACAGACCAAACCAAACCAGCGGCAGTGTTCGCGAGGGGCCGCCGGTTTCCACAATCCGGTCATGCCTTGTGGCAAGAAGAGGATCGATCCCCGTGGCGGCCTCGTAGGTGATGAACCCCGCTGCATGGAGACCCTGAGAGACCTTCACTTCGACTGCCATCAGAGCGGGGAAAACCTCCTCTATCGAATATGCGCGGATCTCCCTTTCAAAACCATGGTAACGGAAAGACCGTCCTGGACAGCGGGGGTTGTGAGATTCGAGGACGACAACAGGTTCCATGGGATTTCACTTTACCCCTTGGAGAGCGGGCTCTCCACTCCCCATCCCCGTTGATTCCCCTTCCCTTCCGGTTGTAGCCTGTTTGTTGTCCGCTCAGCCCATCGGGCCTATCGAGCGCGGGGAGCGCGGCCGCCATGCACTCCTTCAATCCTTTCGCAAGAGGAAGCAAGAAGATGTCGAAGACCTACAAAGTCGGTGTGATTGGTGTGGGGGGAATCGCCCATGTACATTTCCCCGGTTGGCAAGAGAGTCCTTACACGGAGATCGTGGCAGTCTCGGATGTTTGTCCGGAGACACTTAAGAAAGTGGGGGAGAAGCTCGGTGTCGACCGTCTCTATGAAAAAGGCAAAGACCTGATCGCCTGCAAGGACATTGATATTGTCGATATCTGCACCCCGAATATGTATCACACCCCGCTGGCCGTGGCCGCCCTCCAGGTCGGCAAGCATGTCATCTGCGAGAAGCCGCTAGCCCCTACTCCGAAGGACATCCGTACCATGATCAAGGCACGCGACAAGAGCGGGAAGATGCTCATGACCGCCCAGCATTTCCGTTTCGAGGGCAGCTCCATCGCCCTCAAGGCCGAGATCGACAAGGGAACTC
>CAZORO010000228.1:0-8274 GCA_964581845.1 uncultured bacterium | reverse complement strand
CTACCGTCAGAATCGACAAATCTAATCTGTATTAGCCATTCCTCAATCAGCTCTGGGGCATCACCAAGGAGCTCCACAAACAACTCCATACCAAGTAAATGGTAAATTCCGTCCAACCCAACACCGCTCTCCACGACAAACACCGCAGGATCTTTCCGTCCGGTGGGATCTCCCTCCGCGAAAGAGGCTAGCTTCCGCTCAACCATGCTCCGGTAAGCCTCTACATGGCTGGCGTCATATGCCCAATCACTGGTTTCCTTAATCCTTGCTTTGATCCACTCTCGCGCACTGGCCACATTGTGAAAGGGACGCTTCTTGATCCAGCTTGTCCACCGCTCCACTTGAATGACAAGTCCGTCTGGACATGTGTGGGTTCCGGGATGTTGTGGACCCCCCACCATCCGGGTCATATCGAGAGCGCGTCCCACCGCAAGTCCCACAGTCCAATCGCCGTCCTCCTCAAGGAGTTTCCGTTGGGCGTAATACTCAATGACCGCATCATTCTGGAAGATGTCATAGAGCGGAACCCGGTCGGTTTCCTCGAACCGTGTTGTCCGTAAAACCCGCTCTCTTTTAGTCATGGGGGTCATATCGGTCCTCTCCTTTTGGTGGTGGAAAAGACATACCATTATCCGATGCCCACCGGTAGGGGCACAGGGTTCCGATGGGGGCAATTTCCGGTTAACTTAATGGTGTGAAAAAGCACGATCTCATCTTCTGGTTCCGTGTGTTTCTCCTGGTCACATCGGCTATGGCTGCGGTGGTTCTAGTGATATCTCCGTTACCATGGGGTTTCTTCCTTTTTCCCTTTATCATCTTAATCACCGCGACCCTCTTCCTCTGGGTGGTCTCGGATATTGCGTTGAGTCTACGCCGTCTTCAAAACTTCCTTGAGTCAAGCGTGTCCGAGGTGGATCCTGATCTTCCCGTAGCGCGAAAGAAGTCTCCGAAAGACCCTTCGGAAGTCCTCCTTGACATGGCCAATTATAAACGCTTGGGGGATCGTACCTTTAAGGCGGATGGAACCAAAACCTGCCGGAACTGCAAGAGCTTGAAGTTGGATGATCTGCTTTGCCAGGTTGATGGCGCTTCATTACAAGGCATCACAATCTCGGCGGTGGGGTGCCAACACTGGCAACCCGCACTTAAGGTAACCGGAACCCCCGATTCCACCGCTCCTAATGGTAACTCGAAACACACCGTCCCTCACTCACCGCAACAGGAAGCATGACCGCCGAACGTCCCCCTTGGTATGAAGAATGGTTTACGGAGGAATACCTTCGCGTCTATGCGCACCGGGATGCCAAACTGGCCGAATCAGAAGTTAATTTCCTGATCGCGTTGCTTTCGCCCTCCAAAATGGATCGTATCCTCGATCTTTGTTGTGGTGCGGGGCGTCACCTTGCGAGACTCCAAAGTTTGGGATTCCATCATGCGGTGGGCATCGACCTTTCACCGCATCTCTTGGATACCGCCCGGGCTGCCCTTAGCTCTACCGATCCAGTACCCCTGGTCCGTGGTGATATGCGGACCTTACCCTTTAAGCCCTGTTTTCAAGTGGTCCTCTCGCTCTTTACCAGCTTTGGGTATTTTTTCAAAGAAGAGGAGAACCAACGGGTTTTACAGGAGATCCGGCGAGTGCTTCTCCCTGGTGGCCAGTTCTTGCTCGATTTAGTACCGCTTGCGGCCGTGGACCGTCTGGTCGCCAGAAGTGAACGGGAATCGGGTAGCCTGCATATTGTTGAAAAGCGCCGCTTCGATCCAGTTCACCGGCGTATTGAGAAGGAGATTGAGATTTCAGGACCGGATGGCCATCAGTCTTTTCTGGAGTCGGTGCGGGTCTATTCCTTTGGGGAAACCAACCGGATGCTTGCTGAGGCTGGACTCTGCTTGAGCGATGTCCGTGGAGACTTCAAGGGTGGAGCGTTCCTGCCCGGCAGTGAACGCATGATTCTCATTGGCACAACCGCCAATCGTTAACACCATCTCTCTAGTTCACTGGTTTGGCGGCGGTCTCCGCTAACTTGAATAGTGCTTCTTGGTAACCCTTCAACAATGGTGGAAGGTCATACTCCAGGATATCCACCAGCTCCAGAGTATCTTGATCTTCAATCGTCCTCTGGATCTCCTCAAGTATCTCATTGAGATGCCCTACGATTCGTTCAGCGGAGATGTTTCCCCCAGTGGCATCAATCCCCCCAAAAACTTCGACTGAGTTCCATTCGAGTCCCACTACTCGCATTGCGCTCTCGGTCCCCGAGGCCAGCTCCAACCACAAATTCACCGCCTCCACCAGACGGGACATCCCGTCTTGAGACGCTCCCTCACGCAGCATGGTACTAGTCTTCGCGAATGCCTCGGACAACTGAGCCAAATGCTCCGCGCAACTGCGTAGAACCCCGGCGGCGACTTCGCGTGATGGACCAGTTGTGATCTCCAGAAGGGCCAAATTCTCAAAGGGAAGTCCCTTGGGAAGTTCGTTCCCTCCATACACACGGCGGTTATCCGCATGCATCAGAGTAATAACCCTGCGCCGTTCACTACACAATCGTGATACTTGAGAGAGAAGCTCCGGGAAGCTCTTGGGTTGCTCCTCGAACTTGACCTCCTCGCCATCGATTATGATCTTCATGGGAGTGCTCCTTTGAAGGGAGTTGTCATGGAAACAAGCTGGTTCATCATGAGGAAGATACCGGTTTGTCTAGCGCAGGGACAGGGGGAGGGAGCAGGATATCTTAATAGACGACGATATTCTCCCGGTAGAAGGACTCACCTTCACTCCGGAGAAAGCTGATGAGGATATCAACCACCTCACGGTCGAAATGGGTATCCACGTTACTGGAGAGGAACTCAATCACCTTGGGGATCGGCCAGGCGGGTTTGTAAGCGCGTTCGGTAATCAACGCATCGAACACCTCGGCTACGATCAATGCCCGGCTGGGGAGTGCCAGATCACTTCCTCCGATCCCCTCCGGGTAACCTTTACCATCGATCCGCTCATGGTGCTGGTAAACCCAGACACGCACATCATCCAGTGAACGGATCGGTCCCAGGATACGGTCTCCGATAATGGGATGAAGCTTCATTTCGATGAATTCTTCATTGGTCAACTTACCCGGTTTCAGCAAGACTTCATCCCGGATCCCGATCTTCCCGATATCGTGAAGGATCGCAGCCACCTTGAGCTTGTCCAGTGCTTCGCCATCGAGGCCAAGCGCGGAACCTATGGCGCGTGTGTATTTCACCACCCTGTCCCCATGGCCCCGCGTATAGGGATCCTTGGCCTCCACCGCGTTGGCCAAGGCCCGGATGATGGCGAGGTAATCGCGTTGGAGGCTGTCATAGAGCTGAGCTTTCTCGATGGCATAGGTGGCCTGTGAGGCGATCATCACCAGAGTCTTCAGATTACCCTCGGTGAATGATTTGGGAGAACGGTCACGCGAGACATGAAGCACCCCGATGAACTCCCCCTTGGCCTCGAGCGGGACACTCATCGCTGAACGGCGGTGGCCACGGCTGTAAAGTGGACATGGGAAGGGAGCTTCCTCGCCCGAATGGACCAGAACTGGCTCGCGTGATCCCTTGCGCCAATCCTCATGATTGACTTGGGGGTATAACGCCGAGAGGTCGATCGGTTCCGAACCATTTCCAAGGGATGCGGCCAGACGGACCTGACGGCAATCCGTGCTATCCAATAAAACCGCCCCGAAATCCGCTTGAAACTCATTCAACGCACTCTGGAGAACCACTTCCAGGATCTCATTCAACTCCAGCGTGCTGCCCAGCACCTCGGTGATCCGCTTGAGGTTCATCGCCTCGCGTAACTGGATGTTCTCCCTGCGTAAACGCAGGTGCTCCAGGGCACGGCGGACAACCGCACGTAAAGAATCCACCGTGAAGGGTTTGGTGATGTAATCGTAGGCACCGGTCTTCAGGGACTGAACCGCATTCTCCAAGGTGGGAAAACCAGTCATCAAGATAACAACCACATCAGGGTGGTAATGGAGTGCATGTTCCAATACCTGCATTCCGTCGATGTTGTTACCCAAACGCAGGTCAGTCAGGACCAGATCGAAAGGATCATTCTCCAGACGGGACATGGCGGCACGCCCATCCACCTCGGTGACGACGATGGCTCCCTCGGCCTCCAAGAGCTCCTGTACGAGCTCGCAGATGAGAACCTCGTCATCCACCACCAGGATTCGGGGTAGTCCCACACCTGGTGTTACGATTACAGACATGCCCAGCTCCATGCATCTTAAGTGTTTATAGCGTATTCCATAATAGACGCTCTTATATGATATGTCAAGATGTTTTTACGCTGGCTACCCACTCATTTCGGCCTATCGTTCCCAGTATATCTCAGGATTTCCACTCTGGTAGCAAGTCCAACGAGCCATCACGAACAAATAATCCGAAAGACGGTTCAAGAAAGGAATCGCCAATTCACTTACCGGTTCTATTTTCGCCAGCCGTGAAACCGCGCGCTCCGCACGCCGACAAATAGTCCGTGCCATATGAAGTGCCGCTGATAAAGGTGGACCTCCTGGTAAAATGAACTCCTTCAAGGGGGACAACTCAGAATTCATAGAGTCCAACCTTTTCTCTATCTCTCGGACATGTTCCGCCATGATCAGTGGCATGTCTGGCCATCGGTCGTGGACCAAGGTCGCCAGTTCCCCTCCAAGTATGAATAAAAGGTTTTGGAGGGCCATCAACTCCCCGATAGTCCTTTCTACAGCCGGCGTGTTCATCGTTGGCGGCTTCCCTTCTGTAAGGGCTCTCGCAAAACCAATCGCGGAATTCAGCTCATCCACTGTCCCATAAGCCTCAATCCGCAAACTGCTCTTCTCGACTTCTTGATTGCCTACCAGCCTTGTCATTCCACGATCGCCATTGCGTGTGTAAACCTTGGTTACCCGCATCTCTTTGGGATCCTCCCTGTTTCGCCTTGCTTTCGTGGAAGGATCGTACACAACGTTTACACCATTTGTAGTGGTGACCCCCCCCGGCGGTCCTCTCTCTATTGATTGGAGAGTGGACTGATTATTCCGATGATGACCCTCTCAAACCTAATGTCTTGCGTTGAGAATGGATCCACGTGGAGAGCAACATCCACTGAAAACCATATCGGTACTACTGTATATATAATATTTGAGTAACATTAGTTGACTTTTCTGAAAAAATAATTTGATCTCAGATGAAAATTTTCCTTGACATCCATCCTTCAACTGCATTATATTGAGGTCGTGATTGATCAACATGGTTTCTTCACCTTAGCCTCTTTGGTTTTTTTGTCGTTACTTCGCACCATTGCTTGAGTCGGAAATTAAAAAGATGACCCCTAGCCGCGAAGACTGTTAACGCGGTTGGATCAGTATGAAAAAGAGAAAGGCAACACTGGTCGTGCTACCTGCAAGACCCATTACTTTGTCACTGGGATTGACTGCCTTAATCCTTCTACTCATGGGATTGAGTGCTCCACCCATTTATGCCCTCGATCTTCAGATCGGACCTTCGCCTGGGGACTTGGAACAGACTCCCAATATCGACAATCTGGCCATTCTCAAGCGGTATCACATCAAGAATATCGAATCGGCTCAAGATCTTTCGGTCAGCTGTTATGTGTATGCCAACGCTCAGTGCAATGGAAATCCCATCGATCCGGTCTGTGACGAACTCCCAACCTCGCTCCGGGTGACTTTCCAACTCCTCAATCAGTCTACCAACACAGTTCTGCGTTCGATCTCCAATGTATATGCGGTGACATGGAACACCTATGTTTATGAAGACTTTTTTGAATTAAGCCGGGCGTTTATCCCAAGTACGCCATTATCTCTCGCGGGGCTTAATCTCACCACGGGGCCATACCGTGTAGTGGGTATCGTGGATCCCTTCGATGTTGTTGATGAATCCAATGAAACCAATAACACGGCTACCTCGGCGGATTCGTTTATCTATCATATATACTCGGGCGTTCTCAATTATGGCCCGATAGTGACAAGTCTTACTTCCCTGAACCTGTCCGGGATTTGCATCGTTGGATCCGTACCTGTTGTTGCCCCCTCCACCGCGCGATGGAGCCACGAGTGGGGAACCTCAACCTTCGCGGTCTCACCATCGTGTTATCCCACCAGTTTGAACGCCGATGGCTTTTCATACGACCTGACCACACCAGCCGGAGCTACTGCGGTTAACATCGGAACATTGAGTGGATCGACACCCAGTGGACTGACCGCTGAAATACAAAATGTCACTCTTGACTCCAATGGAGCACACTTTTCTGGGGCTAAGGTAACTCTTCCAGACAGTGTCAGCATCCACGGTCTTAAGGATCCTGGGGATCCCAAGCTCGGCTTTCTTCCCCGTGGTGAGGGATTCATCAGCTTCTCCGGCGCCAACGGTGATTTCGTGAATATTATGGATATTCCCGAATTTAAGCTGACTGTAACCAGGGAATATCATGGTTACGGACTTCCCTTCAATCTGATCTCCAAGCAGGTCCGCTTCACCCTGGCCGATGCCACAGGTATTAAACTTGATGATGTTGTGGCGATGCACATACATTTCCCATCCTATGTGAATCTTCATTCTGGTGATTCGCGCGGCTTGACACAACAGCGCAAGGGCTTCCCAAGTAATGATGTGCTCTTCATGGGCTATGACACATCCAACCCAGTCTCCGCGCTCATCGATGCATCAGGGATTGATTCGAATGGACTCAGATTCGATAAATCGGATGCTTATCTCAAATATCCGCGTACTTCGTTTCCTCAAGGGCGTATTATTTGGGATGACCGTTTTGAGGCCTCCGTTAAGAATAACAGACTCGAACCGATGGACCTGCCTGTCGCAAGCTACCGGATGCGCGCCCGACGGACTTGTCCGGATGATAGTTGCGGTGATTACAAATCTCCCCGGTACTACGAAGTCAAATCCACCGATGGTAAGGCATGGATGACGGAGGATGGCTCGGTTGGTACCGCTTTCACCACCCTCGGCGGGGAAACTCAATGGGGGAAGTGGGAATCTGATGATCCAACCTTCACACGTGATGATGGGTCAAAATCGGGTGTCTTCTATATGCCTGGTTTTTATATGCCGAAAACCAAGGATGAAAATGTAAGGACGGTGAGTCAGGTATTGCTTGGTTCACGGCAATTTGATGGCTCCGGTGGTGTGCCAAACACCTTCTCGCCCTTAAAGGAAGGTGGCGGCGCAACGGACGCGAGTTTGGGTAATGGTTTTTATGCCGGCCTTAACTTGGGGCCGGAAAGATTGGAGTTGTTGGAACAAGGAGCGGGTTCGCAGCTGGAGGACAGGCAGTCTATCCGCTTCAATGGCAATTCCAATTATAACGACTTTGAGATCACCGAATACACAAAGTATTTCTTGCGCCCTTCGGGAGTGACAGGTGTTTTTAACACCACATTCCAGGGAGTGCTTACCATTTATGGTTATGACATCGACTTCCGCCGTTTCGCCTTCCGGCAGGTCTATAATCAATTAGATGGTAAGACCTTCCTCGATGGTACCCTGGATATCCCCTATCCCTGTGAAATCCATGTCTCCTTCCTGGATCTGGATTTGCTTTGTAGCGGGGATCTTGGTTCAGGAACAGTGGATAGCGAACCTGAAACCGATTGGCGTAAGCCGGATGGCGTCGACAATGACGGTGACACATTCACGGATGAGGGGAACCAGGTTCTTTCCTATTGGGAAACACCCATCTCAATCACTGGAATGGCTTTTGTTCCAACCGCGAACAGCGGGGATATATGCAAGGATAATGAAAACAAGGAACTCGAACTCTGTACTCTCAATGATATTAATGGTGTTGAAAACTTCCTGACCATGAAGTCGATTTATCCGGTCAATGGAAAACTCAAGAATCAGACCATGACTTGCGCGGCGGAAAATATGTATGATAAACCCCAGTCTAGTTCCGAGACTGGATTTGGTTTCCGTGTCAGCAAGGCATATTACAATCAACAGAATTCTTATCCTGCGAAACATGAAGGTTTCGCCAACCTGGCGGGTCTGACCGATGTGGCTCTCTTTAATGATGTCGAGACAATGATTCATCTGGATAATCCCACGCCAGTTGGCCTCTCGCTGCCAGATGATTCATTTGACATCCATGTCTTCAAGGATGAAAGCGATACCGATTCCGACCATAATGGCGTTCCAGACTCCTATGGCAGTAATGTCAACACATATCGTGATATGCTGGCCAATGGAGAAGATGCTCCCGAATCAGGAGATCCCCGTCCA
>CAZORO010000227.1:0-8292 GCA_964581845.1 uncultured bacterium | reverse complement strand
TTTCTCTAGACCTCACCAAGAAGGATCTTGTGGTTCAACCAGTTTTAGCTCACGAGATCCCGCACCGAGCTGAGGCTACCAGTTGGCGTTCCTGGGGCGGACTGGAAACCCAGGCGGATGCGGACCAGGAAGCCAACCGGATCACCAAGTCGTTAGAGGACCTGACCAAGAAGGCTGGTTTCGCCTTGAAGTTCCTCCCCATCGCTAAGGTGACCAACCGTGCTGAGGCGGAACAAGTTGCCAAGGGTGAGTCGGATGTCATGCTTCTCTATGCCGCTGGAGGCGGTAATGAAACCCTCGAGGCCATGATCTCCCCCAGCCGTTACAACCTGCTCTTCCTGCGTCACCGTTCTGGCCCAGTCTATCTTTACTACGAAACCGCCAGCGCACGCCTGCTCCGCAAGATGGTGGATGAGCTCGGACAACCAGGACTCGAACCCGCTGATGTGGTTGTGGATGAGGCGGATGACCTGATTTCCAAGCTGCGTTCACTCTATGCCCTCAAGAACACACTTGGATCCAAAGTTATTGTCATTGGCGGTCCCAGCGGTTGGGGAGCGGGAGGGCAGAAGGCACCTCAGATCGCTAAGGACCTGTGGAAGCTGGATCTCATCACGGTTTCCTATGAGGACTTGGGCAAGCGGATCGAAGCGGCCAAGGCCGATGCCAAGCGTGTTCAGGATGCCGTAGCCGCCTCGAAGGATTACCTGGCTCTCTCTGGAACCACCCTTAAGACCGACCGTGGTTTCGTGGAAAGATCCTTTATTCTGACCGGTATCATCGAGGATCTGATGAGGGAAGCCGGCGCGCAGGCCATGACGATCAACCATTGTATGGGTACAGTCATGCCACTTAGCGAGACGACCGCCTGCCTGCCCCTCTCGGTGATCAATGATTCCGGCGCCCTGGCTTTTTGTGAGTCCGACTTTGTGGTCATTCCCTCCGGCATCCTGCTGCACCATATCGCCGGCACTCCCGTGTTCCTGAATGATCCCACCTATCCTCATCATGGGGTGGTCACGGTCGCGCACTGCACCGCGCCCAGGAAGATGGATGGAAAACGCCTGGAGAAGGCCACGCTACTCACTCACTTTGAGTCGGATTATGGCGCCGCTCCCAAGGTGGAGATGCGTATCGGCCAAACCTTGACTGTTTTGGATCCTGACTTCAACGCCAAACGCTGGATCGGTTTCCGTGGAAAAGTGCAGGGGAATCCCTTCATGCCCATCTGCCGCTCACAGACCGACATTTCCATCGAGGGTGACTGCGACCGTCTCGCTCAAGAGATGGTGGGATTCCACTGGATGATTTCCTATGGAGACCACCTCAAAGAAGTTGGATATGCCCTTCGTAAAGTCGGTATTGGTTGGATGAACCTATCCGAGCCAAGCGAAAAAAAAGCGTAATCTAAATGAAGAATGGCAGGCCCGGAGGTATCCTCTGGGCCTGCTGCTAACCAATCCCTAGCTGCTCCAGAAGTGCCCCTCTGCAGGCAGCACTGAAGCATGCTCCCCGCTGGATCTCGTAATCAGGCACGGACTGTAATAATCTGGCTTGATTCAATGCCTGCTCGCCGGGTCCTGATGTATAGACTTGCCGTTTTGGGAAGATCATGCCCCTCGAACAATTCGACCGACACCAGATCGTCTTCAAGTCTCTCAAGGAGAGAAAGGACCGTGTCTTCATTGAGCAGGATCATGTCCCCCCCACCGCGAAACCAGAGCCATTTCCCGAGGTCAACCAACGGATCATCGATGAAACCATCGGCCGCTTGGTAAAAGCTCGCCAGGAAGGCAAATCACGGATGCTCACCTTTGGAGCTCACACCATCAAGAACGGCCTGAGCCCAGTGATCATCCATCTGATCGAGGAAGGCTGGATCACTCATTTGGCCACCAATGGCGCGGGGATCATTCATGATTGGGAATTTGCCTTCCAGGGTAGCAGCAGCGAGCATGTGGCGGAAAATGTGACCCGTGGCCAGTTTGGTGTGTGGCAGGAGACAGGTTTCTACATCAACCTTGCCCTGGTGGTGGGGGCGTACCATGGCATGGGTTATGGCGAAGCGGTCGGAGCCTTTGTTGAGAATGAGGGACTGGAGATCCCCACCGAGGAAGCCCTCAAGGAGATAGTGGTTTCCAATTTGGCGCATTCACCCGGTCAATCCGCCGCCGCCGCGGACCTTCTTAATGTGGTGCGCACATTTGAGTTGGAACCAGGCTGGATGAATGTTCCGCATCCCTATAAAAGTTTCGGTCTCCAGTCAGCGGCTTACCGTCTCAAAGTTCCCTTTACAGGCCACCCGATGATCGGCCATGACATCATCTACATTCACCCAATGAACCACTGCGCCGCGATTGGCCGCGCCGCCGAAAGAGACTTCCTCTCCTACGCTAAGAGTGTCTCCAACCTGGATGGCGGGGTTTACATGTCCATCGGCTCGGCGGTCATGTCTCCGATGATCTTCGAGAAGTCCCTGTCCATGAGCCAGAATCTGGCGATTCAAAAGGGACAACACATTGATGATCACTTCATGGTGATCGTGGATCTCGCCGAGTCGCATTGGGACTGGCAGAAGGGCGAACCACCCGAGGAAAATCCGGATTACTACCTGCGTTACAATAAGTCTTTCTCACGTATGGGTGGAACCATGCGCTATGTCTCCGCGGACAACCGTGACTTCCTTCTCACCATTTGCCAGGGGCTGGCGAGGGCGTAAAGGTCTGTTCATTTGGACGGACAACGAAACAAGACCTTATCCCCCCTGCCCCCCTTTCTCCAAACGAGATGGGGGAGCAATCCCCCTCGCCCAGCGGGAGAGGGGGGCAGGGGGGTGAGGTCTTCTGCTTTTCTCATTCCGCTTATCATCTACTCGTTTACTTTGGCTCCCTCGGTGACATTGGAGGATTCAGCGGAGTACTGTGCGGCGGCCTGGACTCTTAGCCCAGCTCACCCTCCTGGTTCACCCACCTGGGTCCTCCTGGCTCACCTGATGAAATACATCCCATTAGGAACCTTTGTTCAACGCACCAATTTCTTTTCAGCTGTTTGCATCTCCCTTGCCTCCCTTTTCTTGTTTCTGTTCATTCAGCGGGAGTCGAAGAGATGGGAAGTGGCCTTGGCCATTGCTCTCATCGCGGCCTTTTCACGATGTATCTGGGGGCAGGCGGTGGTGACCTATAATTACAGCCTCAACTTGATGATGGTCCTCCTTTGTCTGTGGTTAGCCCAGAGGTGGCGTGAAACTGGAAGGATCTCCTGGTTAGCTGCAGTAGATTTCTGTGGTGGACTGGGCACCGGAGTCCACCACCTCTTCATCCTTCTCTCACCAGCCATCCTGTGCTACTCGCTCTGGGGGAGATGGAATCAAGTCCTTCAAGTCAAGAAATTCGCATTGTGTCTCGCAGCTCTCTGTCTGGGGTTGTCAGTCCTTGCCTTTCTCCCCATCCGGTCCGCTCAGAATCCTCCCATTCAGTGGGGCCGGACCGACTCCTTGGCAAGTTTCTGGGAGTACTTTTCACGCCATGTGTACAAGGAAGCGGAGGGGGGCATCTGGTATTCAGGAAAGGCAATGGATGCCCTCCAGTTCGGCTTGGCGTTCTTGAAGGGTCTCCCACGCGAACAGGGAGGACTGCTGCCTCTTTTCGCTCTGCCGGGGATTTTTCTGTGCTGGAGAAGGTACCAGAGCCTCTGTTTGGTTTTTGGTTCGATCATCCTATTGAACGTTCCAGTGCTTTTATCTACGGGAGGCTCTCAGTTCACACCCACCTCCGAGTATATCAACCGGTTGTATTACCTTCCGGCCACCACTGCACTGGCTGTGTTCATTGGAGTTGGCTGGTGTATGACCGCTGAATGGCTGGTCTGGTTTGTGACAAATTTCTCTCACAGGCACCTGATCAGGAATGGAAGCACTGGATTCACCATGGATCCCCGTATTCATGGGAATGACGAATCCGCCGAGAGCTTCAGAAAATCGTCAGCAGTGCGTGTTTTGATCCTGTGTGCTCCGTTGCTTCCATTGGGACTCAACTGGAAAGCCTGCGATCGTTCGGACTACTGGATCGCGGATGAATATGCACGGAACCTCCTCCGTTCCATTCCACGAGGATGTGCGGTGTTTCCCCTGACCAATAATGAAACTTTTCTGTTGGCCTATTGCAGGTTTGTCGAGGGCAATCGGAATGCTTGGCTCTTGGATAGCCGTTTTGGGTGGGATGAGAGGGAGGTTCCCAAGGGAGTGTTGAGTGCTTGGGATGTGGGCCAGAGTGCTCCTCATCCGCTTCTGGAGTTGTTTAAGGGATCCGAAGCTATCCCGCTGAATATCCTTTATCTGGTCCGTAAAGGAGAGAAACCGCAGGGACTTGAGCTGTTCAGGAGCGTCCAGCATATGGATTACTCCATCCGCAAAGGGCCTGATGAATTCCACCACCTGAGTCCTTTTGAACGCATGATCTTCGCCTCTTATTCGGCCTACTATGCCGGTCTCGGCGCGCGTTATCAATTGGAGGGGAAAGCCGATCAGCGGGATCAGGCTTGGAAACGGGCTGAGAGTCTCAACCCCGATGACAGTTATTGCCACTATCTTCTGGGATGGATATATGAGGAATCCCAAGCACGCCACATCGAGGAAGCGCGTTTACATTACCAGCAAGCGCTTGACCGATTCAACACTGTTTATGATCCTCTCGATACACGTTTCTATGGTGTGAATAGGGCGATGATATTGGAACGATTGGGAAGAATGGAGTAATCCATACTGGATATAGCCACACTCAGCCTGTCGGAGGAGCGATTTCACTTGTCTTGGTCAACTGGAGTGGCGATTTTAATCGCCTTTTGGTAAGAGCCTATGATATCTTTCCTACGAGATAGGCAAGGCGAATGAATTCGCTACTCCGGTCTTGCTATCACAGCTGGTGCTTACTTTTCGAGGCGGTTTTCCCACCTCAAGGAGACTGAATCACATGATAAGAATGACCCTCCTTCTACACGCTATTTTTCTTGTCCTCATTGGCTTTTCGGCTCCCCTCGTGGCCGAAGCACCCAAGACCGTTGCCCAAACAGAACTGCTCACCCGCGCCCATTCACACAATGATTATGAACACCCACGCCCGCTTCTCGATGCACTCGAACAGGGCTTCTACAGCGTGGAGACGGATATCTGGCTGGTGGAGGGTGAGATCCTGGTCTCTCACAATAAGGGAGCCTACAAAGGGTCACTCAAGGAGCTTTACCTGGATCCCCTCCAAGAACGTGTGAATAAACTGGGTTCCGTTTATGGAGATGGAAAAACATTTCTCCTGTGGATTGATATCAAGGATGAGAGAACCGAATTGAATCCGCGGCTTGAGGGACTTCTCGCTGAATATCCCATGTTCACCCTCTACTCCGATGATGCAGTCCAGGAAGGACCGGTCACAGCGATTTTAACAGGAGATGCTCAGTCCAAGACTCGTCACATGGAAATGTTTACTCCACGCCGGGTCTGCCGTGATGGCACCTATTCCGGGGAGGATCCCAAAGCTGACAATCGTTGGACCTGGATCGCCTTGAATTGGGGGAGTTTCTTCAAATGGAAAGGCGAGGGAGAGATTTCGATTGAGGAAAAGGAGAAGCTGACCACTCTTCTGGCCGATATCCATGGCAAGGGTCGTCAAGTGCGCTTCTGGGCCAATCCCGATAAGGAATCTTTTTGGAAGTTGGGAGTCGAGACCGGGATTGATCTGATCAACACCGACCGGCTCGAGGATCTGCATGATTTCTTGGCGGCTTACAAGCCGTAAACTTAATCCTTGGGTCTCTCTTGAAGCCTGACAGGGAAAGTTCCATCCTAACCCGGTCTTTAACCTGTCACTCATAGGAGGAATCGTCCCGTGCGCTGTCTCATCATCTCCCTTGTCATCATGGCAACTATCATCACCCCATCCTTTGCTGGAAAGGGAACCAAGGAGAATCCCTGGATCATCGGAATGTCCCAGTGCAATCTGGGCGAGCCATGGCGTGTCCAGATGAATGCCGATGTCAAGAGAGCCGCTGCCGCTCATGATACCATCCAGGTTGAATTCAAGGATGCTCAGAATGATTCCTTGCGGCAGCGGACCCATGTCGAGGAGTTCACCGCTCAGAAGGTGGATGTCCTCCTGGTTTCACCCCTGGAAGCCGCTCCACTCACTCCCCCAATCCGTGCCGCGCACAAGGCAGGGATCCCGGTGATCGTACTGGACCGGAAAGTAATCGGCGAAGATTTTACTTGCTTCATCGGAGCGGATAATAAACTCATCGGCGAGATGGCTGGGAAGTGGATCGCGGAAAGGCTCAAGGGAGCTGGGCTGGTAGTGGAGCTCAAGGGTCTGATGACCTCAACCCCCGGCCAGGACCGTCACTCCGGCTTCCGCAAGGGGATTGAGGGAACTCAGATCAACATCCCCTTCGAGGCGGATGCGAAATGGCTGGAGCCGAATGGACGTAAAGAGATGGAGTCCGCGCTCGCGCGCCTGCCGAAGGTCGATGTGGTCTATGCCCACAATGATCCCATGGCGCATGGCGCCTATCTCGCGGCCAAGGCCACTGGCCGTGAAAAGGACATCGCCTTTGTCGGTATCGATGCCCTCCCTCAGGAGGGGATGATGTATGTCAAGCAAGGCATCCTTGCCGCCACCTTCCTTTACCCCACCGGTGGCGCCGAGGCCATCGAGACCGCCCTCAAGATCCTCAAGGGCGAGACGGTTCCCAAGGAAATCACCCTCGACACAGTCTGCATCACCAAGGAGAACGTGGATGAATGGCTGATGAAGGCAAGCGGGGGGAAGTGAATTCAATCACTCCTTCTACCGCCTCCAAACCCGATTCCCCACCGGTGGATTGAAGTACCCCTTGCGGATCTTGGGAAAGTGCTGGTGAACCTTCTTGATGGTCCAGCGCATCCCCAAGGTGGGACGGTTGGGATCTTCATCGAGGAGTTCGAGGTAGGCTTCCGGATCAATGTTGAGGTTGCGCCACTGAATCATTGAGAGTCCCGTGTCATAAGCCATTTCCAGGAGTACCCGCAGTTCCTCCTCGTCATCGCTGATCCCCGGAAAGACCAGGTAGTTGATGGAGGACCACTTTCCCTCCCGCTTGGCCACATGTAACGACTCGATGACATCGCGAAGGGTGTAATCCATAGGGGCATAATAACGGGTATAGCGGTGTTCCAATGGGCTGTTCAAAGATACACGGATGCTATCCAAACCCGAACGGAATAAACGTTGAATGACCTCCGGTTTCGAGCCATTTGTGTTGAGGTTGATGGTCCCTTTGAGCGTACATTCCCGGATCTTGCGGATGGACTCCTCCAGCAAGTCTGGATTCATGAGCGGCTCTCCCTCGCACCCCTGCCCAAAGCTCGCCACCGGCGAGGGAGCATTCTCCAGATGCGGTACAGTCAATTCCAGGATCTCCTCCACCGTGGGTTTGAAATCGAGACGGTACTGTGACTCATGGAAGCCATCTGCGGGCTGGAGACTGATGCAACCAAAACAGCGTGAGTTGCAGGAGGAGGCGGTGGGAAGGGGCATTTCCCATCTTCCCAGCGCGAAGTTACGCGCCGCGGGACAGTTATAAGTGAGCACGCAATGGCGCATCAAGTGTTGAGCGAGGCGGTTATGAGGTTTTTCCTCGATCATTTTGAAGGCGGCGTGATGAACAGTCTCTGCGTTAAACTGCGAACAATCTTGACGGATATCGGGATCGACTCTTTCGGCGGGGACAACGAACCGTCCACGTCTCCAGGCCACCGCGCAATACGCGTAAAGCGGCAGTTGCGGGGCCTCCTCGGAGGTTTCATAGGCGGTGTTGTAATAAATGGTGTAAGCCGGAGCCACAAAGGAGGCGACAGCGGTTACTGGAACACCTTGGTATTCCTTGACTACGATTCGCTCCCCTGTCCGGCGGTCGTAGCCCACCGGGTAGCGCCCTGGCATCAGGTAAAGATCGCTTCCTTCAGGCATCCGCATCCATTCATCGCTGTCGGCGATGGCCTCGTGGTATCCCCAACGGACCGCAGCAACTAACTCGGGGATGTCCACTACCTCTCCCTCTGGTGAGGCCACGACGAGGCTGGGCAGACCCTTCAGATCGGCTGGGGTAATGCCCAAAAGTTCAAAGGAGGTGTCTTTCCGCATGGTCCGTTGATGATAAGGCAGATTGGTTTCCAGGATAACAGTTTTCAAAAACAATGCTTGAATCCACTGACATAAAGAGACACAATCAAGTTGCACTATAGGGGAAGAGGGGGGAGATATGGGAAAC
>CAZORO010000226.1:2992-8296 GCA_964581845.1 uncultured bacterium | reverse complement strand
TGACCCGGCGGTGTGTGGAGGTAAACCCTGTATCCGTGGACTGCGGTTCCCAGTTTATCAGATTGTTGATCTGATCGCTGCGGGAAACTCGTTTTCCTCAATCCAAAATGATTACCCCTACTTGGAAGTGGAGGACATTCAGCAGGCTTTGTCCTATGCCTCGAAACTCGTACAAGAGGAGTGGTGCGCTCTGTGATACCGAGTGGATTCCTCCTTGATATGGGGATTTCTCCAAAACTGGAACAGACACTGCGTTCCGAGGGATACAATGTGAAACATGTTCACTCCATAGGACTCGGATGTGCTTGTGACAGTGAGATTCTTTCTTACACCGAAGCGGAGAACCTTGCCGTGGTAACAAGCGATACTGACATGGCCATGATTGTCATGAAGAAGGGACGTAATAATCCGAGCGTGATAACACTGAGGTTGGAGAATCCTTCAGCGGATAACCAAATACAATGTTTTCACTCATTGCTTAGCTCTTTGCCCCTTGACCAAATCGACTCATCCTTGATAACCGTAGAAAGGGAAAGGTATCGAAGGAGGAAACTGATCTCAAAGGAGATTCGTTGACTCTTTACGACCAATGGATGGGTCAAGCTGATTACGACCTGGAGACCGCCAAAGCCATGCTCCGTACCGAACGGCATCTTTATGTGCTGTTCTGCTGCCAGCAAGCTATCGAGAAGGCTCTTAAAGCGATTATTTCCAGGAAAGGACCTGATCACTTTCCCCCTAAAATCCATCAGTTACCCAGGCTCGCGGAATTGGCGGGATTGCCGTTCTCAGAGAGCCAAATGGACTTCATGGAAGAGGCCACTACCTTTTATATACAAGCGCGGCATCCTGATCAAATACGAGAACTGTCATTTTCGGTAACACGGCAGGAAGCTCAGGAAGTGCTCAAAGAGACAGGAACTTTGATCCAATGGTTACAGTCAACCCCACAGTGATCTCTCGTGCTGAATATGCTCTCCAGGTTCTCTCCAGGGAAGCAGCGATTGAGGGTGCGTATCTATTCGGATCCCAGGTGAATGGAAATACTCACAAGTGGAGTGATATCGACATCGCGGCATTTGTCCACCATGCGGAATCCTGGGTTATTATCGCCCGTGCCAAAAAATGGCTCGTGTCCAAAAGGAAGCAGGCGATGATATCGAACTCCATTTCTTCCCCGCCGATCAGTACGCTCACCCTGAACCTTTCTCTTTTGCTGAAAACATCCAGCGGACTGGTGTCAGGTTGGAGATCCCAGCTCCCGTAACCCTCCCCCCGGAGTAATGGATTCCTCATATTCCCCTCAACTTGGGACTGCCATCACGCTTTTTCTTCTGATAAAGTATAAATTCAATCTCGTTGCGAGATTTCCATGGGGGTGGTTTCTCAAGCATAAGCCACCCGGGTGGTTTTCTATGGACGGAGTGGTAGCGGTTCCCTCCGTCTTTTTGGTAGAGGATGGTGTTCATGGATCATTTCCGGGTAAGTGTTGTTGGTGTTACAGGGGCGGTGGGGCAGATAATGCTCGAATGTCTCGAGCAGCGAAAATTTCCAGTGGGAGAACTCATTCCACTCGCTTCCAGCCGTTCGGCGGGAAAGAAAGTCCACTTCGGCGGGAAGGAGATCACCATCCGTGAGCTGGCGGCTCACGAGTTTGCCAAAGGTGAAATTGTTTTATCTTCGGCCGGAGCCTCGGTCACACGGACATTCCGCGAGCGGGCCATCCAGTCCGGAGCGGTGATTGTGGATAACACCTCCGCGTTCCGCATGGAGAAAGGTGTCCCGCTTGTGGTTCCCGAGGTCAACGCCAAAGATATCGACAGTCATCCCGGCATCATCGCCAATCCGAATTGTTGTGCAGCTATCCTGACCGTCGCCATTTGGCCGCTATACCAGCTGAGCCGGATCCGCCGTATGGTGGTTTCCACCTATCAGTCCGCTAGCGGTGCTGGCGCGGCCGCCATGGCCGAACTGGAGATCCAAACCCGCGAGATCCTGGATGGGCTTCCGCTCACCACAAAAGCACTCCCACATCAGCTCGCTTTCAATGTCTACTCTCACAACGCAGCCATTGAGAGCAATGGATATAATGGTGAAGAGAATAAAGTGGCCGCCGAGACAAAGAAGATTTTCGGCGATCCGGAGCTGCGTATCTCGGCCACCTGTATCCGTGTGCCAGTCATTCGCGCCCACAGCGAGGCAGTCAACCTTGAGTTTGAACGTCCGGTGTCAGTCGAAGAGGCACGCGAGGCCATCCGCAGGGCCCCCGGCGTAACGCTGGTGGATGACCGTGAGAAAAATTATTTCCCCATGCCGGTGGATGCCAGCGGGAAGGATGATGTTCTGGCCGGACGTATCCGTACGGATGTTTCCCAACCTGATGGACGCGGCCTGGAACTGTTTATCAGCGGAGATCAGCTTCGCAAGGGCGCGGCGCTGAATGCTGTCCAGATCGCCGAATACCTCATTGCGAGCAACGGAATGCACTGAACGGAGGAAGATGCATGAACAAACAGATCGAAGAGATTGTTCGCCGTGCCAAGGAGATAGCCCGGAAAGAAACCGATGCCGAACCCGAGCCTGGACTAGTCAGCCCCGTCCAGTGGCCTGTTACCTGCGAGGTCAAACAGGGTCTGGAGGGAGCGATCACCGGTCAAACCGAGATCGGTTATGTCAATGGTCCCAAAGGTTGGTTGATTTACAGGGGACTGGATGTCTTCGATCTCTCGGAGTTTTCCAATTTCGAGGAGACAGCTTACCTCCTCTTATTGGGTAAACTTCCCAACAAGACTGAATTCGAGGAATTCAAAAACAAGATCAAATCCTACAAGGCCCTCCCGGATGAGGTTTACGCCATTTTGGAAAGACTTCCTGTCAAGCAGGCTCATGCAATGGCCACCCTGCGTACCATGGTTTCGGCACTGGGGATGATGGATCCCACCGCCGATGTGACCACGGTCCGTGCGGAAACCGAGGTGGCCATCAAGCTCACCGCCCAGATGATCACCCTGACTGGAGCGATTGCCCGTATCCGCAAGGGAGAGAAGCCTCTCCCTCCCGACAAGGACCTTCCCTTGGCCACCGATCTGCTCCGGATGATGACGGGCAAAATGCCCAGCGAGGAGGATGCGCGGGTTATGGATATCTGCCTGATCCTCCATGCCGACCATGGCATGAATGCCTCCACCTTCGCCTCCATGGTGGTCAACTCCTCGCTCTCCGATATGTACAGTTCGGTGGTGGCTGGCATCGGCAGCCTCAAAGGACCACTCCATGGCGGCGCCAATGAAGCAGTGCTGGCTGACCTGGAGGAAATCGGATCGGTCGATAACGTGCAGGCCTGGTATAGTTTGAGCAAGGTTGGCAAACGGCGTGTGATGGGCTTCGGTCACCGTGTCTATAAAGCCTATGACCCGCGCGCACGGGTACTTCACCCCTTGGCGGATTTGCTCTCACGGCACCACCCCGAGGTGCGCCGTCTGTATGAAGTTGCGGAGGAGCTTGAGAAGTGGGTCGTGGGTGACCTCGGCAAGGAAAAAGGCATCTTCCCGAATGTCGACTTCTATTCAGGCATCGTCTATGCCGCGATGGGAATTGAGAAAGCGATGTTCACTCCTATTTTCGCGGTCAGCCGCATGGCTGGTTGGGGCGCGCGTTCGGCTGAATATCTGAAGAATAACCGTATCTTCCGGCCGCGAGCCGTCTATCTGGGCCCGTTGCACGCCGATTATGTCCCCATCGACCAGCGCCAATGAGCCCTGTTTAGGCTTCGTCAGTCTCACCGGCGCGGGACCTGGCAGCCCGAAACTCATCACCCTGCGGGGGTTGGAGCGGCTGCGGGGATGTGACGCCGTTGTCTTTGACCGTCTTATCCCGATGGAGCTGTTGCGGGAGGTACCCGCCAGCTCCGAAAGAATTGATGTCGGCAAGATCCCCGGTCACATCAAGGTTTCACAAGAAGAGATCAACCGTATCCTGGTCGAACGAGCATCCCGTGGGTTACGTGTGGTCCGCTTGAAGGGGGGAGATCCGGTCATCTTCGGACGGGTGGGTGAGGAAGCATTAGCTTTAACCAGGGCTGGCATCCCCTTCGAGATCATCCCCGGAATCACCGCCGCCTCAGGCGCGGCCGCGGCTGCGGGAATCCCCTTGACACACCGTGGTAGCGCCTCCGCGGTGACCTTGGCGACTGTCCATGAAGATCCCTCGAAGGAAGACTCCCTGCTGGATTGGGCCGCGTTGGCCCGGAGCGGGACCCTCGCCTTCTACATGGCGGGTGGACGCACTCATGAAGTTGGAACCAAACTGATTGATTCAGGCCTGGCTCCCAATACACCCCTGGTGATTGTCCAAAACGCGACTCTACCCAATGAACACATCCTGCGGGGTACTTTGGCATCACTCTCCCGGGGAGACATTCAACCCAGCGAGGGGATTCCCTTCGTGCTTGTGGTAGGTGAAGTGGCGGGACTCCGTAAACCATTCGGGCAAAAGAGTCCTCTTGCGGGAATCTCCGTAGTCCTCACTCATGTTACCTCTGGGGAAAGTGATCCTTTCATGGAGCAGCTTCGAGGCCTGGGGGCGGAGGTTCTTTATTGCCCCTGTATTGAAATCATCTCACCGGAAGACCTTTCTTCTCTTGAGGAGAAGGTCAGCCATCTTGCGGAATATGATTGGATTCTGTTCACCAGCAAGAATGCGGTGGAGGCTGTGGTCTCGGTCCTTGCGCGGAATCGTTGGGATGCCCGCCGGTTTGGTTCTTGCCGGATTGCGGCGGTAGGAGCGGCAACTGCGAAGAAACTTGAGGAGAACCATCTTTTCGCCGACCTTATATCGGCGGAATCGACTGGGAAAGGGCTGGCAAAGGCTTTACAGAACTGTGGGGAGGTGTCGGGACACCGTTTTCTGTTTCCCGCCTCGGAAATTGCACGTGAGGAGCTCCCCAAGCTTCTCCAGGAAAGTGGTGGAGTTGTCGATCGCGTGACTGCCTACCGGACAGTCACCTACCGGGAGGAATGGCCCTGCCTGGAGAGGCTTCACACCATAACTCCCTCCGCGGTCTGCTTTGCCAGTCCCTCCGCGGCAAGGGGATTTCTTGAGAAACTGGGGAATTCTGAATTCCAGAGAGTGACTGGTCACGCGGTTTCCTTCAGCATCGGCAAGACAACCACATCCGCGCTCAAGGAACTGGGGATCGAACGGATTCATCAGGCGGAAACCCCCTCATTGGAAAGTCTCTTTGAGGCCATTCGCCAACATTTCAGATACTTTCCCCAAAGTAGGACTTGCCACTCAATCCCCGCC
>CAZORO010000226.1:0-2982 GCA_964581845.1 uncultured bacterium | reverse complement strand
GGCAAATGGTCCCAAATCATTCGTCTCCAGGGTAGGAACTATCATGAATACCCAACGGAGTATCATCCCCATTTGTGTTCTCTTGATGCTTTTTCCCGCAATCCCTTCTGTCAGCGCGGAGAACAAAGCGCTGATTGTGGGGATCGACCAGTACCAAAATGAGCGAATCCCCTCCTTGAAGTGTTGTGTTAAGGATGCCCAGGCGTACCAGGAGATCCTTCAGGGAAGATTCGGATTCACCTCCAATGAAGTGGTTCTCCTCACCAATGAAAATGCCACCAAGGAGCGCATCCTTGGAGCGCTTCGGGATCTGGTGAGGGGTGCCACATCAGGAGATACCCGTGTCTTTGTCTTCGCGGGCCATGGGACACGGGTCCCGGATAAGAATGGGGATGAGGGACCAGAGGATGGATACGACGAGGCCCTCGTACCCGTGGATGCCCGTTCCTCCTCAAGCCTGATAATCGATGATGAGATCCATGAACTGCTCTCCACAGCCAGTGCGGCCCGTTGGACCTTTATTCTCGACTGCTGCCACTCGGGAACCGCCACACGGAATCTCACGTTCGACTCGAATCTCCGGGTCCGTTATGTCTCCTACGGCACCATCGTAGGCGAAAACTCCACCTCCTCCAAAGGGTTGGGGGGTGGAGAGGATAATGATTCCACCGGAGCCTCGGAATTCATCGATCCACTGACAACCACTCGGGATGCCAGCGGCATGGGGGTAAACCTCTCGGTCTTCGCTGCTTGCCAGCCTGATCAGAAGGCCATGGAGGATAATGGCTCCGGACATGGCAAGTTTACCTTGCACCTTCTCAAGGGATTTGAATCTGGACAAATCATCGCTGGAAAATCCCTTTATGAAGATGTCGCCCGTTATGCTCAGGTATCCTTCGAGGGATTCGAAAGCGGAGCGGCTCTCAAACAGAATCCCCTGGTCGAAGTCCCAAAGGACATGAAAAACCTGACTTTCATTGGTCCCTCCCGCAGTCAGGGAAATGGTGGAACATACAGTGTTCCTACACCAACCCCAGAAGCGAAGCCTCCAACATTGGAGGCGCCTTCCTTCGTGGTCCAAATGGGAATGGAGAATGGGCTTGTCCTTTCGGAGGGAGACACCCTGGAGTTGTGGGTGGAGTCCGAGCGAGGGGGTTACCTGACTCTACTGAGTTGGTGGTCGGATGGGACAGTCACCCAGATCTATCCGAATGAGTATCACGAGGACAACCACATCCGTGGAGGAGAGCGTCTGACAATTCCTGGCAGTGGAGAGTTTCTGCTTCGCATTTCTCCTCCCTTCGGACAAGAACGGATCGAGGCCATTGTGACAGAAAGACCTTGGAAACCAAAAGGCTTTGAACAGGTGGGGTACCAAAATGCGGTTAAGAGTCTGGATCCTCACTCGGCCAAGGGGATTCAGGTCGAGTCCAAAAAAGCCGGCGCCGGTGGTGCCATAGGCCGTGGTGAATTGAAGTTCGAGACCAAGCCAAAACGTGGATGAATACGGCCACAGCAGAATGGCGGATTCATCCGCTAAGGCTGAAAAAGAACTTGAGAAGTACGGAAGGCGAATGAATTCGCCTCTCCGGGATTCATGTAAAGGGAGGTCCACTCATGAAACATTTCATTATCACCTCCATCCTTGCTCTTCTTCTAGTCTCCCCGCTCCGGGCCCAGCAGGTGCTCGATGAGTTTTTTGGAGACACCCCGAAACCTCCCGCCTCAAGCTCCGCTCCCGTAAGGGCACCAGGAGTGCCATCCGCATGGACTGTGATGGTCTATATCGCCGCGGATAACAATCTCGATCCCCAGGCCATGACCGATGTCCAGGAAATGGAAAAGGTGGGCTCAACCGATCAGGTTCAGATCACGGTTCTCCTGGACCGTAGCGCCGGTTGGAAGACAACCCGGCGAGCCATCATCCAGCGCGCGCCCGAGGATGGTGTTCAGTCGATGAATCCGAATCTCCCCACTTGCGAGGATCTGGGAGAGGCCGATTCAGGGAATGTGGCCACCCTGCGCGATTTCATCCTGTGGTCTCAGCGGGTCTGTCCCAGTCAACGTACCGCTCTGATCCTCTGGAACCATGGCGGCGGATGGCGTTCCCTTGACTGCCTTGAGCTGGAACCTTTGTCCTCAACGCGTTCCTTTACACAAAACCCCGTTTATTCCAGGGAAATCTGCTCCGATGAAACCAGCAACTCCGTGATCTACATGAAAGATGTCCGTCAATGCCTGGAGGGTATCGGGAGAACCTATGATCTGATCTGTTTCGATGCCTGCCTGATGGGGATGCTCGAGGTGGCCTATGAGATGAAAGACCTGGCCCCCTATTTCGTGGCCTCCCAACAGGTCATCCCCGGCCAGGGGTTCGCGTATACTCCTTTTCTCCAAGCCCTGAGTCAGAACCCCGGCATGGATGGACGTGCCCTGGGGATGGAAGTGGTCGATTCTTACGGACGCTCCTACACCACAGCCAAAGATGTCACTTTGTGTTTGGTGGATTCTCAGCGCATTCCCACATTGGTTCAGAACCTCAATGAATTCTTAGAACAATGCGGCATTGGCCGGAATACATCACCTCAGGGGTCCCGTTCCAGCAAAGCCCCCGATGATCCGATGGGGCGTGCCTTTGGCGCCGCACGCCAAGGCGCAAACCCGCCGATGGGGGAAGCCAATGATCCAACCGCGTTCTATGACCTTGGCGCTTTTCTGGATAACATCGCTAATTCCGATTCCGCCTCACCGGGGCTGCGTCAAGCCGCTCAGGTAGCAGGTCAAACTTATCAACAAACCATCATGCGCAATTTCACCACCCTGGGACGTAGCCGGACCGGTCTCGCCATTTACTTCCCGGAAACCACCAATGCCGATGATTTCCGGGAATATACCGCTAACAATATCCTGTTCGCTCGTGACTCTCTCTGGCCGGTTTTCCTGCAAGCCTATACCGGCGGTGGTTTCGCTGCTCCCCCGGGG
>CAZORO010000225.1:2513-8311 GCA_964581845.1 uncultured bacterium | reverse complement strand
CGATAACGCCTATGGGGTCCAGGCCAAAGACACGGGGAGAATCCCGAATTATGGCCCTAGCGATCTCATCCGACGCATTCAAAAGCGTGACGGCCGTATTGTCGATTTTGTCCCTAAGAAAATCACCGAGGCCATTTTCAAAGCGGCCCAGTCTGTAGGTGGCAAGGATTACCGCCGCGCCGAAACCCTGACTGAGTACGTCATCCTCACCCTTGCCCAACGTTATCAAGGTTCCACCAGTCTTCTGAATATCGAACAGGTTCAGGACTCCATTGAACGGGTTCTGGTGGAAAAAGGCAATTACCGTACCGCGCGTGCTTTCATTACCTACCGGAATGAGCGTGCCAAACGCCGCGCGTTGCGCGGCGAGCTCTACCTTCCCTGTGAGCTTTACGATGGTACCGGTACTCTCCAGAGTGCCTCGGTTGCCACCTCGAATGGCGACTCCATCCGCTGGGATCGAGAGAAAATTGTAAAAGCGCTTGTCCGCGAAACCAGCCTCCCTTATGAAGATGCTCGCAAGGTCAGCCACGCCGTTGAGATGGAGATTGTTCATTCCAAGATCACTCACCTGACCTCACCCCTCATCCGCGAGCTGACCAATGCCAAGCTCCTTCAACTTGGTTTTGAAAACGAACGGCGTCTCCATGCTCGTTTGGGCCTACCGGTCTATGATGTCGAGCAACGCCTCCTCGGTAAGGATGCCTCGCGCGGTAGCCATACGGTCGAGGGTGAAATCCTGCGTCAGTTCGCGCTCGATAAGGTACTTCCCCTGGTAGTCTCGGATGCGCATGGAATCCAGGACATCCATGTCCATGATCTCGAACTGATCCACAAACCACTTGAATACCACCGGGATCTTGACCTCAAGCAGGCCCGCGCCTGGTATCATCCCACCCATGATGAGCGGGGGGATACCGCAAATAGCTGGAATGACTTCCTGGCCACATGGGAACGTGAGGAACACCGGCTCTTGAAGGCAGCCGGAAAAAGGCTGATCTGGGATAATGTCAACACCTCGATTGCATTCCATGCTCAAGCATCGGGAACCGCCATCCCCTTGGCGATATCCCAGACGCTGGAAAAGCTGTGGCATCATGCCGGTGCCTCCGAGGATTCCCCAGGGGTCACATGGCGCTTGCCCGACCGGGTACAACCCCATTGGCGGGGGAAGTTCATCGGGGCACGTCAAATGGTGCTGCTTCCCGAGGACGAGATCGAAACCGCGAACCGGAGCGTGCTGCTGGAGATTCTGCGGCAGCTTGAAGAGGTGGGTCCCTATTGGATAGCCTGCCGCATCGAGTTCGAGGTAGTGGTGGATGCCCGTGGTGGCACCCCCCTCGATTCCAACCTGCTTGAGGCACTAGCCGATTGTATTCAAGCGAGCGTGCCACTGCGCATCTTATTCCATCGCCCCACAGTCATCTCGGATCCTTCAAAGACTGAAACTGCCCCCCTCGTGCAGACACTCAGTCTAAATGTAGCTCGTGCAGCCGCCGCGGCGGAGGGGAATGAATCCGTACTCGCGGAGTGGTTGGAGGATCGCCTCAATCTAGTAGCCCAGGGTCATGCGGCCAAGAAGGGGATCTTGGCCGAAAGGCTCAAGGCGGGTGCCCTGGCACCCTTGCAGGCACCTGGCGACAGCGAAAAGGAGCACCACTTCCCGCTGGACCAGGCTTTTTTTGGAGTGGGTCTCTGGGGGCTTTCTGAGATGACTCGCCTCACCCTTGGCAAGACACCGGCGGGGGATGAGGAAGCCTTTAAATGGCTCATTAAGCTGCTCGCTCGCCTGAAACTGAGAATGGAGGAAATTGGGAAACGGATTGGTTTAAACCTTCAATTTGTGGCTTGCGCGGAGTCTGGAGCGATTGAACGTCTCTCTCACTCATTGGACAAGGCGGGCTTTCTCTATGAGGGGCAATCCCATGAGAGCCTGCTGGGCATCGAGGGAGAGAATCCAACCGGCTGGATCGCGGAGGGGAAGTTGCATCCCTTTTTCGCCTTTGGCCACTGTCTGGCCGCGATGGAGGGACTCAACCGTATGGAGAGGGACAAGATCATCACAGCGATCCAAACCCTCGCACAATCCACCCATGTGCTTGGGATGACCTGGGTGGGAGAGAGTTTTCACTGTAAGGAATGCGGAGCGGTGTTTGGGGAAACACGTTCCGTGTGTGATGTCTGTGGCGGCGGGATGCTGGTCCGGGTCAGCCGCGATGGACAGGGGATGTCAAACCAGATCTCACTTCTCTAGGGAACGCCGACAGCCCCTGGGGAGGGGTATGGCGAGGGATGTGAGACCGTTAAACAAGGGGGAGATTGTGAAGATCCGTGTTTTTGGACGGGCCGGGTGCGCCCGGACCCACGCAGTGTTGTTACGTATTGCGCGTCTAGTACGGCAGAGAACATGGACCGGTAAGGTGGAGATCGTGTTTTTCGATCTCGGGACGGCGGAAGGATTGGCGGAGGCCGCATACCGCCAGCTGGAAGGGGAAATCCCGGCTGTTTTGGTTGAGGCTAAGGTGCCGGGCCCGGTGATCTCAGGGGAACCGCCATCCCGGGAGCGGGCAAGCACGAGGGAAGTGAGCATCCTTGGAGTGCTGACTCCCAGCCCGAATTAAAACTGGTCTAAGGCGGGTCTGTCCGCGCAAGCGCCGAACGGAGCACCCGGCATCTCCCAGCCGCGCCGGGTGCTGTGAGGGGGGAAGTGGGATTCCGGGTCCTCCTCCCACTCCCCCCGTTTCGGCGAGGGGTGGGGGCTACTATACTGGTTTACTCTAGTTGCCGGTTTGGCGATAATACTATTGATTTTCCTGGTCTGCGCGGATCATATAGAGAACGTTGAAATTGATCATGAATAAGCCAACTTTCCATTAATATTGGGATAGTGTATTTCTTCTTTCGTTCTACCAATGGAGGTTCCATGATGAAAGAAAAGAGTGATGAAGGTATCGAATCCGCTCAATTCATTGAGACTAGACTAGAAATCTTGAAAGCTTTAAACGAGATGGTTGGCCAAACAACGACGAGAGATATCGTCTTTGAGAGTAACGATGCTTCTGAGTACCTCAACTGGCTGAGTGAAGTTGAAAGGAATTCGCGGGAACATCCACTCCCCCTAACTTAACCAAAGGCCTGAATAATCCAGTAACCATATGGAATGCAATGCGAGAATTGCGGAAGGAATACCGGGAACGAAACCAGAGATCATATCAATAGATCGTCCCTTCTCTATTTTTGGATACTTGGAAGAAAGGTTCAAACGGACACGATCCCTCCATAGGATATTCTCACAAGCACGCCAATATGGTGCAAGAACTATAGTCTCTGAAGAGATCAGACCATCTCACGACATCATCGAGGAAAACGAAGATCTTACAATTCGTTGTCCAGGTTTTTCCTCATGCGATTCTCGCATTTGGCGGATCAGTTTCTTTTCAGAATTGTTTTCATCTCCACAAGACCTTAAGAAAGTGTCTCCAGACACTTTCCTCGGATATGCAGTTTTCAAAGAGGACAGCCTTCCAAAATGTCAAAAAACCCGTGTGTATGAATCTGTAATACGACCATCGAGACATGGAAACAATTTCATTCGTGGTAACCAATTGTGGGAAAGCCTGATCTGCGGTGTTCCGTTTTCTATCTCAGGATATCTCTATGCCCAACAGAACGGGCTAACCAATGTCTGCGCTCATGTTGCGGCAAGGACTGTTGCGGCAAGATACCATGTCGGTGGCGATATGACGTACCGTGAGATGAATAGCATTCTGGGGATTGATCACTCGTCTAGATTTGTTGGAGATGGTCGAGGGCTGACCACAGATGATCTAATCAGAATACTTTCAGCCGCTGGTTCATCTTGTTTTGTTCTAAATTACGGATCGCCAGATGAGAATAATCAAAATTCCATTGCTGATTATTCATCGAGGAGGACTAATGCGCCTTACCAGAAGGTCATCTATCCTAGTATTGAATCTGGATATCCATCCCTTTTAGTTTTCAAAATGACTAGCGAGAATTCCAACCGTAACCACATAGTCCCAGTTTTTGGCCATACATTCAATGAGGATGCATGGGTACCCAGCGCGGATTTTGGTTATTTTGCGGTGGGCAACACACTTTCGTATATCCCCAGTGACTACTGGCTCAGTATGTTCATTATTCATGACGACAATTTTGGATCGAATTATTGTCTGCCGAAATATTATCTTGACTCAAAATCAAAATTTACAGTTTATGCATGCATTACGACCTTACCCAAGGGTGTTTTTCTTCATGGAACAGGAGCTGAAGTTGCAGGTGCTGATCTCACTTATCCGTTGGTTGATCAGTTGCCAAAACGGGATCTCGTATGGGCTGATCGGCTAAGGCATTACGCCAAAAATAAGCAAATTGTCATTCGCCCAATCCTTGTCTCGCTTGAGGACTACCTTTCTCACCTAAGAGGTATCTCTGATTGGGACGGAAACGCCATCGGTGGAGCAATTGATGACCTTAGAGACATATTCGCATCTTGGCTGAGTCGGTATGTGTGGTTGGTCGAAATCTCCGTGCCAGAGCTTTTCCCCGCGAATAAGCGAAAACTCGGAGAACCTCTCTTAATCCCAGAAGGTATTCCATCTCTTTCGCACAGAGAACGTTTTGTTATGGCTCGATTACCAGGTCATCTGGCTTTCTGGAATGATTCAAGCGGTCAATCTTTCATGTATAAAGACATACAAATGACAGGGCACACACCTCTCTATGGATGCGAATCTTGAGATTTGAATCCTTCTCACACTTTGCAACAGAATTTGGGATTGTGATAAAAACTTTCCTCTTCTCCTTCCTCTGTATTTCTCCCCTTCCCGCCTTCTCGCACCCCCGGGACTCCTTTGACCTCCCCGCCCCCATCGCTACTTCCCCCTCCGGCTGGACCTACTCCGGTCCCCCCAATGGCCAAGCCACCGCCTGGACTACGGAAAACCCCTTCGAGGGTTCCCATGCCCTCCGGCTCTCCGGACAACTGGGTTCGCAATGCTGGACCTCCTCGCCGCTCGAAGTAATTCCCGGAAAGCAGTACCTCCTCGAATGGCATGCACGTTTCTGGGGCGAGAAGATCTGGCGGTTCCGTGCGGACTTCGCGGGAGTGGAGATGGAGTTTCTCGACTCCCAGGGCACGGTCCTGAGCTCAGTTGCCCAGCATTCGAGTTGCTGGCAAACCCAAGAATGGCGGCCAGGATGGTTCCTATTCGAGGTTCCCGCGAATGCGTCAACAGTGCGTGTCCGATTCGCCCTAAAGACTACCGGGCCGCTCCCCGGCGGGTTCGATGTCGATTCGATGGTCCTTCGCCCTTATCCCGATGACGAGACCAAGACTAAGGGAAAACAACGATTCATCCTCCGTACTCAAGATGAGAATGGGCAACCCACAGGCGCGCGTGTCGAAATTCAAAACGCCAGCGGTATTTCCATCGATCCTCCACGTGGCTGCATTTCTTATAGCATGAGTGGAGGAGCCTTTCACCCTCTCATCGAGGGATTGGCTGAAGCGGATCTGGAGCCAGGCCAATATCGAATCAGGATCACCAAGGGCTTCGAGTATGAACCGCTCACGCTCACGCTGGACATCACACGCAACCAAGAGGAATCCATCCAAATGGAAGTCAGACTGAAACGGATCGCCAATTGGCCGGGGCATGGCTGGTACTGTGGGGACCACCACACCCATCTGTACCGTCATGGAGGCAGTCTCTTCCCCAGCCTAACCTGGAGGGATGTCCTCCGTGTGGCACGCTGCGAGGGGCTCCATTTCCTTC
>CAZORO010000225.1:0-2503 GCA_964581845.1 uncultured bacterium | reverse complement strand
CCTTCATGGCGGCCGATAAGTATCCCGATGATCCCCTTGGTGGCCCGGAACTATCCAGACCTGGATTTTCCGCTGAGCTGACCCAGGAAATCACGGATGACTTCTGGGGACATGTCTGCCCCCTCTATGTCTCACCAGCGGCGCGGCGGGAACTCCGTTTCCAGAAAGGTCCCATGAACCTGGACCGTGATGCCGCGATTTCCGGCGATGGAGGCTTTCTCTGTTATGGCCATCCCTATGGACCTCTCGTGGAAGGGCATGAGTTCGAGGCTCTCGCGGACCTGGGTTCTCACCTTTCAGCACGTGAGTTTCCCATCGATCTTGCTCTGGGAATGCGTTGTGGGATCGACCTGCTGGCCATGGAGGGGGAACGCAATCAACTCGATCTCAAACTCCGCGACCTTTACCGGCTTTATAACCTGGGGTTCCGTCCCACACTGGCCGCCTCGACCGATTTCCATGTCGATCAGGGCCGTCAACCCATCGGTTCTGTCCGGACTTATGTCCATTCCGAGCCCCTCAACATGCCTGAGATCGCCCGCGGCTATCGCAAGGGGCATACCTTTGTGACCAATGGCCCACTCCTGGATTTACGAGTGAACTGTAAAGGTCCAGGAGAAGCGATTGTTATACCCCAGGGAACGATCCTTGCGATTACTTGCGAGGCAGTCTCCATCGCCCCATTGGATCGTCTTGAGATCATTGTGAATGGGAAAGTCTGGAAGAAATTGGAGGCGAGAGGAAAACAGGAAATCACTGCTTCCTTTAACCTGGAAGCGACCCAAAGCCTTTGGATTGCCGTGCGGGTCTATGGACCAGAGGCGGAGTTCCTGGCCTCGAAGTTGGAGGGATGCCCTCTGGGCGCTGGACAATTCGCCCACACAACTCCTGTCTTCCTTGAAGTGGATGGAAAACCGGTACAGGCCGGTTCTCGAGAGGATGCCCAGTACTTCGCCGATTGGTGCGAGGCGGTGAAATCGGTTTGGGAGGCGCATTTGGTGACCACACCCATCGACCATGAATACGACCCGCTTGTCCAATCCCGCATTGAGGAAGCACGCCGGAAATATCTGGACTTGCTGGATCAATAACCATCCAGGGTTTCCAACCCTAGGCGGTTGTTGGATCTCCAGTTTTTCTTACCCCTTGACTATCATGATCCGATGAGGTAGTGTCTTAATAGAGTAGAACACCACACGATCATGTACCTCAAGATCGATACCAACCGTTCTCTCCCCCTCTTCGGCCAGATCATGGAGGGGATCCGCCTGGCCATCGCCACCGGACGTCTCAAGAGTGGCGACCGTATCCCCAGCATCCACGACCTCGCGGTGGATAACCGCATCAATCCCAATACCGTGGCACGCGCCTACATGGAACTGGAGCGCGCGGGGGTGATTCAGGTGAAGCGCGGTTTTGGTCATTTCGTCACCGAAGCACTGAATGGCGATCTGGCGGATCAAGAACGGCGGGAGCTGTTACTCGGCCGTGTCGAGGAGCTCCTCACCTCTGCTCTTGAACTTGGCTATGGGCCGGAGGATGTCAAGGCGGCCATTGATCATCATGTAGAGAATCTGCACAAGGAGCATTGATATGCCGTCTATCATCACGTTGGACCATCTCACCATCCGCTTTGGACATACGGTCGCGGTGGATGATCTGACCCTGGAGGTGCCGCAGGGGAAGATATTCGGCTTCCTGGGGGAGAATGGCGCGGGGAAGACCACCACGATCCGGGCCTTGATGGGGTTGATTCGTCCCACCAGCGGGACTGCGCGGGTGCTGGGCGAGAATCCCCTGGGGTGCAAATCCGGGTTGATGCAACGCATTGGCTTTGTCTCCGATGACCGTGCGCTCTATCGCTGGATGCGGGTCTCCGAGGTGATGCGCCTGAGCGCGGGATTCTACGCCAAGTGGGATACCGCTTATGCCGCGAAGCTGTGCGAGGATTTCGAACTCACTCCCACCCAGAGAGTCAAGGAACTCTCACGCGGACAGGTCGCCAAGCTGTCGCTGTTGACCGCGCTCGCACCGCACCCGGAACTCCTGATTCTCGATGAGGCCTCCAGCGGGCTCGATCCCATCGTACGGCGCACACTGCTGGAAAAGTTGATCGATGTCTGCTCCAAGGAGGGAACCACCATCTTCCTTTCCTCGCATCTACTCGAGGAGGTGGACCGTGTGGCGGATATCATCGCCATCCTGTGCCGGGGACGTTTGCTGGTCGAGGGTGCCAAGGAGACAGTCCGTCGCTCGCTGACACGTCTGATCTGTCCCAGCGCGCCACCCGCACTTTCAGTTAATAACGGCATTCTCTCGGTCAAGCAGACCCCGGAGGAGTACCAGATCGTGGTGCGTGATCTGAATGACGCTAAGTTGCAGCAATTGACACAATCCTTGGGGACATCTCCGCAGGTTTTTGAAATGACGCTCGAGGATGTGTTCGCGGAATATACGGCCTGGGCGAAGAGGTAAGCCTCACTCTTGAGGACCTCACCATTGA
>CAZORO010000224.1:0-8348 GCA_964581845.1 uncultured bacterium | reverse complement strand
CACGGGATCTCTGCTTCAAAAAGTGCCCCACTAGAAGAACGACTACCGCCGTTCCCAACAGGCCCAGTAGAAGTAAGCCAAATTGCCAGACAAGAACATCCGATCTCACAGTTTCAGCCGTATCTTAAGTAGAATCCAAACGTTTCAAGCATAGGGTTGGATGGATTTGATCGCAAGGGACTACGGTCTTTTGATTGTCCCTGACATCTTCCATTGACAAACTCATACTATCCATGAAATCGTAAGACATCAAACTAAGGAGCCTTTCATGCGATACACCTTTCCTTTCTTTCTCGTGGCCTCGATCCTGTTCATCATGACTCAAACCAACTATGTGAATGCAACCGAAAAAGACCATGACCATGACCATGACAGTGATCAGTCCGCCTTGACCTGCCATGTCCCCTTCCGTCACCTGACCCCCGAGGAAATCGAACGCTTTCATGGCCATCTAGGTCCGTTTGTTCTCCTTGGAGTCCGTATGGGTGAACATGCGTGTGGAGAATTGAAGATGCCACGTTACTTTAATCTGACCGTAGTGGTGGAGTGTCTCGATGGGCCTCCGCAAACATGTATGATTGATGGCCTCCAACTCTCAACTGGCACCACCATGGGTAAGGAAAATATCTCCCACAAAACCGCCGACCAGATAGGTGTCACGATGAAAGAGGACTCAACGGGACGATCTGTCGTTTACCGCCTTAAAAAAACCACCCAGGAACTACTCAAGCAATGGAAAACGGAGAAGGTGAGCCTTCACGACCAATCGATGCGTATCTTTGAGATGAAGCCGGAGGACCTGTTCGAGATCTCGGTTACCCTTCCCAGCCAAACAAAGTAGTGGATGAAGGTCCCGGAGTACAACTCCGGGGCCAGCTGTGGCAGGCGAATGAATTCGCCACTCCGGGCCTTGCTTTCCAGTCGTGCGGATTTCCTTCATCCCATGTATGATCGCTTCCTGGTATGGCTCTTTTTCAAATTCTTGATGACTTGCACCCTGCGGATCTTCCAGAGAAGAAACTCTCCTTCTGGCGTCTGGCGGGACCTGGCGCTATTTTGGTGGGGCTGTCGATCGGCGCGGGGGAGATCATTGTCTGGCCGCGTCTGGTAGCCCAACAGGGAGCGGGGATGGTCTGGGCGGCGGGAGTGGGGTTGCTCCTTCAGCTTTTCATCAACTTCGAGGTGGGACGGTGGACCATTGCCACCGGGGAGACCGTGTATACCGGTTATTGCCGTGTGTGGCGGGGTTTCGCTTTCTTTTTCATCCTCTTCAACATCCTCGGCTGGCTGGCGCCGGGATGGGGAAGGGCTTCTGGATTGGCACTCAAAGCGCTTCTAGTGGGCCCGCATGGTCCTGGCAATGACACCTTCTGGACCATCCTGACCTTTGTGGCGGTGGCGGGACTGCTTTTCGGACCCAAACAGATCTACAAGTCGGTGGAGCTGACCATCGAGATCCTGGTGGTCATTGTGACAATCAGCCTGGTGGTTCTGGGTTTCGTGGTGGGGACCTGGTCAGCGGTGGGCGAGATGGCCTCGGGGCTGGTGAATTTTGGTTATAAAGCGCCCGGTGTCTCGGTCAAGGAACTCTTCATCCTGGTGGTTTTCGCGGGGGCGGGTGGAACCGCTAATCTGTTCTACACCTTTTATTTGCGTGACAAGCACATCGGCATGGGGGGACTGCTCCCCAGCTTGCTCAACCCCCTGCGCGGAAGGTCCGAAACGGTCCCCTCGACCGGCTTTGTCTTTCATGAGGATGAGAAAAACATCTCCCGTTTCCATGCCTGGTGGGATTATGTGGTTAAGGATCAGGTTCTTTTCTTCTGGTTCCTCAACTCTCTGACCATTCTCCTGTTCATTTTCGGGGCGCTTGTGGTTCTGCATCCGCGTGGGATTGTACCCTCTCAAGGGACACTCATTTGGGACATGTCAAACCTGTTGGGGGAAACCTGGGGTGTGGAGGGCAGATACCTCTTCCTCGTGGTCGGGGTGGCAACTCTGTTCAGTACTCAACTCGCCTTGGTGGATGGAGTCTCACGTTCCATAGCGGACATCTTCTACACCAATTTCCATTTCGGAAAACAACGTCCCCTCTCTCAGTGGTACCTGATTGTGGCGGCCAGCTGGATGGTGGTGGGCTGCCTGATTACCGCCTTCATGGAGAGCCGTGGGGTCAGCGAGCTAGGATTCCTGTTCAATGCAGCGTACATGGGGGGGTATGCCATGGCGGTTTACTGTCCCCTGACCCTCTACATGAATTACCGTTTCCTCCCCAAGGTGGCCCGTCCGGGGATCCTCTGTACTGTCATGATGGTAGTGGCCAGCGTAGTTTATGGAGTCTTCGCGGTGATGTCTTTCTTTTGGGAGATTTCCAGCCGGATGTGATGAAGTGGTCCGCTACTTCCTGACAGAGTATCCGTTTTAATGTAATAATAAAGTCTGTCTTCGAGGACTGAGTATCGATATCCCCTCGACCTCAACCCTCCTCCGCAAGGGGGCCGGGAGAGAAGAAACTCCCCCCATCGCTCTCATGCGCAAGTGCATGATTTCTAGGGAGAGTTGGGGTGGGGGTGTACCTCGTAACCCCGAAAGGCTTCGAATTTTCAAGGAGTGAAAGTTCATGAAACCCGCAGTCGCTACTGAAGCCCCTCAGCCTAAACAACGCCGGACCCTGAGTGGCATCTTCTTCACTTTCCTCGCCAAGCACCTGCAAAAAACAGAAACTGGAAGCAAGGTTGTCCGGCATGTCATGGACCGCATCGGTGCCTATAGCCAGGCTTGGTCTTTTACATTGACCATCGCATTGGTCATTCTCCTGCGCTGCACCGTGGTCACCGCCTTTTACATCCCGAGCGAATCCATGCTCAATACTCTCAAGATCAACGACCGTATTTTTGTGTTCCGGCTGGCTTATCTTTTTGATGAACCCAAAGTCGGCGATATCGTGGTCTTCCGTGTACCGGAAAACATCCCTTATTACGATCCCAAAAAACCAATCTGGATTAAGCGTGTGGTGGGTGTGGGAGGAGACCGGGTGGCGATTTCCGGCAATCATTTGGTGGTTAACGGAAAGGTCGTCACGGATCCGCCCTTTTTCAGGCGGAATCCATACTACTCTCACCTGCAAGGGATGGAGTTCAAGGAGACAGTCGTTCCCGAGGGTCATGTACTCCTGTTTGGAGATAATTCCGGGAGTAGCTGTGATAGCCGCTATTGGGGGCCAGTCCCAGAAGACCGGATTATCGGAAAAGCGTTTGTCCGCTTCTGGCCATTTTCACGTTTGGGTCCCTTGCATGGAGAAAGTGTGAATCCACTTCCAGTCGGCAGCTAAATAGAGAAAAAAAAAGATCCGCCTCGGTGGAGAGGTTCTCATCAGGCGACTACATCGACATGAACTACCCCGGACTCATCCTTCGAGACCCCCTCCGGAGTCTCCGTCTCCTCCGGGGTGGGGTTGTCTTCGGATTCTTTCTTTTTGGGACGGCGGTATTGTAGTCCGGGGCCGGTGCTGAACCCACCCTGCCACTGCTCCAAATTGTTAATGTGGAAGATTCCTCCGACTTCCATGTGCTTCTCACCTCCTCCTTGAGGCGATTCCGTAAAGGAGAATTCCTTCCTCTCCTCAGCCTATTTTATCGGCATCTTGATCGTAAGTTTAACAGATTTGGGATGCTTGAACAGCTTTTGCTCACTTCCAGGATTCCACCCATTCAACTCATTGGCTAGACTGAACCTCATCCACCAACCCAGAAGGAGGAATTACATGTTTTTTTCCAGACTTTCTTTCCTCGCACTCATCCCATTATTGGGGGCAAGCGCATTCGGCGCCGAGTTCAAGGTGGAACGTATCTTCGGGCCAGAGGTTCCTACGGGTAAGTATAAACATCCGGCCAGTTTTACTGAGCTGGACAATGGGGATTTGTATCTTGCCTACTATGGCGGCGAGGGAGAGTACGAGGGAGACACAGCGGATTTCGGGGCGCGCCTTAGAAAAGGCGGAACGAAATGGACAGATCCAGTGGTAATTGCGGACACTCCTTGGTTAGCGGAGGGAAACCCAGTGGTGTGGCAGGCGCCGGATGGACTGGTGTGGCTCTATTACCTCAACCGATATGGGGGAACCTGGTCCACCTCACGCATCCGGGCCAAGATCTCCAAGGATGGCGCACATACCTGGTCCGACCCGATTCAGGTGACCTGGGAGGAGGGAACCATGGTGCGTGGGCACCCGATCGTACTGATGAATGGGGATTACCTCCTTCCGATCTACCATGAAACCGGGCATGACACCGAGGTGGTGGGAGCGGATAGCACCTCGCTCTTCCTGCGTTACAATCTCAAGACTCATACCTGGAAAGAGACCGGAAGGATTCGTTCCAAGAAGGGCAACATCCAGCCCTCGGTGGTTCAGGTCAGCGAGGACTATCTGATCGCCTACTGCCGCCGTTGCGGAGGCTATGAACCCACCACCGATGGCTGGCTGATACGCGCGGAGTCACATGATGGAGGGGAAACCTGGAGCGAGGGAATGGATTCCCAATTCCCCAATCCCAACGCTGCGGTGGATATCAAGAAGCTCAGGAATGGCCACCTCATCCTGGCTTACAATGACAGTATGAATGAACGCAACCCTCTCACCGTGGCCATCTCCACCGGCAACGACAAGACCTGGCCCTACAAGAAGGACATCATCAACCAGCCCGGCGGTGATTTCGGTTATCCGACCCTCCTCCAAACCAAGGATGGCAAGATCCACCTTCTGTTCACCTCAGAGGAGCGGACAGTCATCAACCAAGTGGTGTTTGAGGAGGAGGAGATACTGGGGAAATAAGTTCCCCTGACGGAGTAGCGAATTTATTCGCATCGTGTCACCCTCTGATTTCACAAAGCGAATGAATTCGCTACTCTAACCGTTTGGCCGAAGGGATTCTTCTGCTCCGCGTGCCATGATAGAATCGATTATTCGCTTCGGGATAGGGCAGTAAGACCGCAACCTTGTAAGAGAATATGCGGTTTTTCATTAGCTCAACACAACTTCACAAGAAGAGGAGATAAAGAATCATGCCGTTAGTACCCATGCTTCAGGTGCTTGAGGAAGCCGCCAAGAAAGGCTACGGAGTCGGCGCCTACAATGTCAACAACATGGAACAGATCCAAGCGATCATGCGCGCCGCCAAGGAAACACAGTCGCCGGTGATCATTCAGGCCTCACGGGGCGCGTTACAGTACTCGAACTTGATCTACCTCCAGAAACTCATGGAGGCCGCCGCGATTGAGAACCCCGACATCCCGACTGTCATGCACTTGGATCATGGCAACTCGCTGGACACTTGCAAGACCGCCATTGGCCTCGGTTTCACCTCAGTCATGATCGATGCCTCGCTCATGCCGGATGGCAAGGCCATCGCCTCCTATGAGTACAATGTCGAAACCACCCGTTCAGTGGTCGAATATGCCCACAAGCTCGGTGTCACGGTCGAGGCCGAGCTGGGCTGCCTGGGCGGGATCGAGGATGGTCATGGCGCGGGGTTGGCCGCCGATGACACCTCCCACCTGACCGATCCGGATCAGGCCGTGGACTTTGTCAAGAAAACCGGATGCGACTGCCTCGCGGTGGCCATCGGCACCAGCCATGGTGCTTACAAGACCCTGCGTTATGACAAGGATGGCAATGCCCTTCCACCCCACCTGGCCCTGGACCGTATCGAAGCAGTTGCAAAAAAACTGGCCGAAGCAGGTTTTCCAAATTATCCCCTGGTGATGCATGGCTCCTCCAGTGTGCCCCCCGAGCTGGTTGAGATCGTCAACAAGTATGGCGGCAAGATGAAGAAGACCATGGGTATCCCGATGCAGGACATTCAGTGGGGTATCCAGCGCGGTGTCCGTAAAATCAATGTCGACACCGATGGACGTATCGCGGTGACCGGCGCCATCCGCAAGGTCTTCGCCGAGACCCCCGAGAAGTTCGACCCGCGCGATTACCTCAAGCCGGCCCGTGAAGCCCTTTATGAACTCATCAAGGGCAAGATGATCGACTTCGGCACCAATGGACACGCGAGTGATTATGCTCCGATGACTCTCGCGGACATGGCCAAACGCTACAAGAAGTAGGTTCCACTCCCGGCTGGCGGGATTTACAAAAAGGCATAAAAAAGGCTGGAAGCTCCGGAAGGGGCCTCCAGCCTTTAACATTTGAAGCATTTTTTCGAGGAGTGGCTACATCGTTTTGGCGATCTTCTTGGCCACTTCCCGTGTGACTTCAGGCTTCAGGTAAGCGCCGCTAGCGACACGTTCCTGTGCCTGCTGGATCACCTCGAGACGGACCTCGGGTGCCGCCTTGGCGAGTTCACTGTACATCGCCACTTCGGCCACCTTGCTGGAGGCCGTGGAAATCTCCACCTTGTCCACAATGGGACCGGCCTCGGGAGGCTTGTCGACTTTACGGATTTTTGTGGATGCTACTTCGGCCGGATTGATCCCGGTAATACCGCGTATGTCAGTCATTGGCATTTCCCCTCAAAATGCGCGATGTCCCCACTCATCTCCCCCCACTCGAGCTTTCATCGGCCCTGAGGAACAGACACCACTCAATGGCAGTGTATCTTATCGGCACGGGAGTGCAAACCCTGAGAGATTTGTTGAACAAAAGAAAGAGCGGAGCCGTTTGGGAAGGACGGCCCCGCGGATTGGAAAGGTACCGGCCACCACCTGAGGGGGAGGTAGTGGCCGGGGCTGGGATGGGCACCAGCCCTTAAAAAGGGCACAGCGCACTCTTGGCCGAGGAAGCAGTAAGCGCCGAACGCCCTGGCAGAACTCAATCGGGGGTTAAGGATCTGGGACCTCATCGTCGTCCCCTTTTTTCTCCCCGATCTCCGGGAGGTCTCATCCTCAACCCGCTATGAACTATCGTCCCAACCCCCAGAAACTTTATGAGGAAATCGATCTTAACTTTATCCAAAGTGGTAAGTTAAGATTGTTGAGGAGTTAGAACTAAAGCCATCACTCCAAAGGGGCTGAATTCCCTTCACGCAAGGGATACCATCCCCCCATTCTGGGAAGGAACCGGGAAATGAGACGAACTAATCTTCTACTTCTAGGAGTTCTAGCGCTCTTTTGGCTGGGACCCATCAATGCGGCTGAGTATCCACTCAAAGCCGGAACACAGGTGATCTTCGATGCCACCACCATGGGGATGGGCGCCCCCGTACTCGCTATCCGTTATGAACTCTGGGTGCTGGAGGAACGCGAGCCGGGGAAATTCGCCGCGGTATGGGTATTTTTCAATAATCCAAGAAAACCTGAGGAAAGCCTGGCTGGCGCACTCCCGCTGATGATTGATAAGAAAGGCGCCAAGCAATTTCCACGCGAACGGGAAGTGACCTATGTCCTCCAGGAAACCGCCGAGACATTTCTACCGGATCTGACCTCCGCGGGAGCCTTGGACAAAGTCTGGAAAGGACCGGTCACAGTTACTGGACGATATTTCTCCTTTGAACCCCTCGGGCAGGAGAACAACCTGGTTCGCTGCCGATTCGCCCAATATGGCGAAGACAAGATGGACCAGATCGTGGGAGTCCTGACCACCGGAGACGCTTTTTTTGATCCGAAAGCGGGCTGGCTGCGTAGCATGGACCTTTCCACCACACGGCAAACCCCTCAGGGGCCGATGATCATCTCCAAGGCCAACGCGCGTCTAACCAAGGTGGTTCAGAAGGACCCGGATTGGGCGGCCAAACGCCAAGAGGAAGCCAAGGCATTTTTTACTTCCCTCCAACAGCATGATGACCTGTTATTCAAGGCCAATGATGATCTCGCCGGGGCAACGATCACCCTCACCCCGATCGAGCAGATGTGGCAGGAATATCTGGCTAAGAGTGAAACCTCGATTTTCGCGCCACTTGCCCGGAACCATATGGTGGTGATGAAGGCCGAGCTCCCCGCGCTGCAGGGACTCTGGCTCGCTCGCAAAAAGGTGACCGGTGGGCCCGCGCCAGGATGGACGCTCAAGGACACCTCCGGAACACCTTATTCGCTCGCCACAGTCGGTCAACAGCCGGTTCTCCTGTTGTTCTGGTCAAAGCTCAGCTGGGAATCCTTGATGGCAATCCGTGAACTCAAGGAAATCAAGGCCACCTATGAACCCCGTGGGCTGGTGGTTCTCCCCATCAATCTGGATGCTACCGACAAAGATGCCACCGATGCACTGACCACCTTGGGAGCGAATCTGGCGACCTTACGGAATACTGACCCGAACCTTCTCGCGGCCTATGGAATTCCCTTGGGGGTCCTACCCTCCTCGGTGATCCTCGACAGAACACATAAGATCGTGGATGTCCACTATGGATGGG
>CAZORO010000223.1:6386-8368 GCA_964581845.1 uncultured bacterium | reverse complement strand
ACCTCCATGAATCCCACCGTCCCATGTTCAACCTCAATCCACACCGTGTCCAAACCCACGGTACCAGCCAGCTCTGCAATGCGCGGAGCGTTACTGATCACGGTCACCCCAATGAGAATACGTGGTGAACCATTTTCATCTACAAAAGGATCATCACCATTTTGTTTCATTAACGGCATTCTCGCTCCCTCCAGGAACTCCAAATCTGGACTCTATCAAGAACTGAAAACGTTTGCAAGTCTTCTTTTTGACTCCCTTATAATGCGCGGAGTTTAAACAGATCACAATTGATTTATACCCACTTTTTGGTCCTTTACGGGATCGAAAGGGTCATCTTGGAAAAACGAATGGATGATGGTAAGTGCTTTATCTTTGCAGACAGATCCGGATGCGATTATTTGCCCTTGAATCCGTTTCCAAGGTCGTCTATAGTGCCAGCGAATGAAAACGTTTGCATTTCAATAAAGTAAAAGTTTTCAATGGGTTACAAATCGTTGATTGATGAAAGATTCATAAAGGAGGCCGTCCTTGATGCCGTATTCACCATTGACCCGCCTTGTGTTCCTCATGATCCTTTCCTGGTTTTCTCCACTGCTTGCTCATGCTGGAGATACCCATTGCTTGGCCAGCAACAGACATCTGTTTCTGGATGATTACCTCCTTGCTGATATCCAGGGTGCGCATATCTCAGTCAATCCCGGTGAAACAGGGGAATTAGTCCTCTTCGCGGATCAGCCCTGGGAAGCTGGAGGAATCACCTCCTATGGCAATGTGCTGTGGGATTCCTACGCCAAGGAATACCGGATGTATTACGTACCCGTCTGCTGGGATGTATCACCGGGTTTCTGCCTTGCCCTGGCAACCTCGAAGGATGGCATCCATTGGGAAAAGCCCCATCTTGGCGCGGTTGAGTGGAAAGGGAATAAGGACAACAACATTGTGCTCTGGGCCCAGCGTGAGGGGACAGTGGTCATTGTACCCGGTGCTCCTCCAGAAAGGCGCTATGCTTATGTTTCAAGCAGTCCGGAGGTGGGTGGTACCCGGCTGTTCATCTCGGCTGATGGGATCCACTTCACCCTGGAGGAGGTGCTTCTTTCCAAGCATCACTCCGACAGCCAAATCTCGACCTATTGGGATCATCAACTGGAGAAGTTTGTTCATTTCTTCAAGGTATATGAAGGGGAGCGGGGGGCCTGGTACCGGGACGCTCAGGTCAGTGTGGCCCCAAATATTCCTTATCCCCAGTCCGAGTTGTTGGGACGTTCAGTGGGACGAGTGGAGGTGTCGAACCTCTCCGAACCATGGCCGGAGAAGTTCGAGGTCGTCATGGCGCGCGATGATCAAGACCCCCCCGCGATGGATCTCTACACCAATTCCGCGGAGAAATATGCCCTTGCTCCGGACACTTACTTCGCCTTCCCAACCCCCTATTACCATTACAACGAGCCACCCAACCGGGCCTATCTGAATACACCCACACTGGAGGCTGGAGGCAAAACGAATGATGGTGTGATCGAGATCCAATTGGCCACCAGCCGGGATGGGAGGATCTGGACTCGTTACCGTACCCCCTATGTTCCGCTCCACCGTTTCGAGGATATGGACCTGAGAACGATTCTTGCGTATCCAGGGATTCTTTATTTCGATGACCATTTGGTTCATTACTACGCCGCATACAACTTCACCCACGGAGATACCCAGGTCCGCTACAAGAACCTGGGGAGGCAATTGGGTGGTGTGTTCCGGGTGAAACAGCGCATCGATGGCTTTACTT
The DNA here is from genome assembly GCA_964581845.1 of uncultured bacterium. Classification (GTDB taxonomy): domain Bacteria; phylum Hinthialibacterota; class Hinthialibacteria; order OLB16; family OLB16; genus OLB16. The sequence continues at coordinate 6,594 of CAZORO010000223.1, read as the reverse complement.
CGCTCGATTTCGATTACACGGGTGGTACTGTTGTCACGGCACCCTTCACTTTTGAAGGCAAACGCCTGGTACTGAATGTAAACACCAGCGCCTCCGGAGAAGGCCGTGTGGCGATCCTGGACCCGGATGGAAAGGAAATCCCGGGATTTGGGCTGGAGGACGCGCGTTTTATCAATGGAGACCATCTCGCGAAAACAGCCTCCTGGAA